>JAICWB010000001.1 GCA_025935035.1 Terriglobales bacterium | reverse complement strand
GCTGATTCAGACGATCGGACGTTGCGCGCGCAACTTGAATGGGCGCGCCATCCTTTATGCCGACCGCATGACCGACTCTATGCGGACTGCGATCGATGAGACCGAGCGGCGCCGCGCTATACAGCAAGCGTACAACGACGAGCATGGCATCACGCCGCAGACCATCGTCCGGCCATTGGACATGGAGTTGGCGGGAATCGTGGCGGCGGATTATTCAGACTTTACCGACTTGGCGGAAGGGCTACCGGATTTCAAATCGCAGATGGAGTTGGATGAGTTCATCGGCAAGATGGAGATGGACATGCGCGAGGCGGCGAAGAAGTTTGAGTTTGAGAAGGCGGCGAAGTTGAGAGACACGATCAGAGATCTGAAGACTAAGGAGTTTTTCTTCGTATGAGAATCGTGTGGCGAGGAATGTCCGTCGATTTCAAGTTCGATTCTTATGCGGATTGCTGGAAATGGTATTGGCGGCTGAACATCTTTCTAGCCGCATGGTTCTTTGGTATACCTGCTCTAATGTGGCTCGAGGTCAAAGAGTTTAAACACACCTCACTAAATTATTTCTTTGCAATGGACGCAATCTGGTGCTTTGTTCTAATGGTTTTAGCGTTTGGCCAAAAATATTGGCCCTGTCCACGCTGTGGAGAAACCTTCAACCCTATCGGCACGTTTCGGGTCTTTCCGAGAAAATGCGCTAGTTGCGGGCTAGACCGAAAAGAAATTGACTAGCAAAGCCTGCCGCGGTTACGGCAGGCTTTTTTGTGTCACCCGGCATTGTTCCTCCCCCCGAAGGAACGCTGCAATTTGTTTATCGGCAGTGAGACTGCGGACTTTAATGTCGCTCCTACGGAGCTTCGGACATCTTTTTTGACACGTGGCTATAAACACGGCGCTCCGCTGGAGCGCAGAGGCAAAGGCAAAACGGTTTCAGGATTGGGTCCGGAGTATTGCGACTTGTCTTTTCCCACCCTTGCCAAGAGCGGGCAAGGATGGGGCGCCCTTCTGTCGTGGTGTCGCGAGCGCATGTGCGAACCGATTGCAGAGGAATAGGAGTCTCTCGTCGCTAAAGACGCTCCTCGGAATGACAAGATCAAACCGCGGTAACGCGTGTGAGGGCGGGACGCCCTCACGACAGCCGGCGGGACGCCGGCGGTACGGAACCTATTCGGTCTCTTGCAGGGTCTTGATGTGCGCTTCCAGTGCCTGAGAGTATTCGCGTTCGGCGGCGAGTTCGGATTGGAGCTTCTTTACTAGCCCCTCGAGGCGCAGCACTTCCAACCGGAGCTTTGCCAAATCTGGTGAGGCAGCGGGTGCGGCGGCATTCGCCGCAACGGATGCCCGAGTCGGCATGGGAGGTGGCGCCGGGCGCGCGGCTGTGGGCGGAGCGTATGACGGTGGAACTGCGGCGATTGGCGACGCATAGGCGGGTGCTGCAGCCGGCATCGGTGCTGTCGCAACAGGCTGAGCGAATGGGTTCGCCGCGGGTATGGGCGCCATCACCGATGGACGCACGACGCGTTGCGCTCCGGCAGGTGGTGCCGCTGCTGCCGGTGCTGAGAAAATGCTGCTTAACGCGGCGGCTGCATTGGCTGCGTTCGCTGCGCTTTCGGCCGGCGTGTTCGGCGCCGTTGCGCCGGGCTTTAACAGATGGCGGACGCGGGTGATGAGGTCCTGCGGCTGAAACGGCTTGCGTATCAACTCATCCGCTTTGACTGCGAAGGCGCGTTCCGCGACGGAGCGATTTACGACGCCGGACATAAGAATGACGGGCGTATTGCCGAATGTAGGATGCGCTTTGATGAACTGGCAGACTTCGTAGCCGTCTTTGTCTGGCATGATGACGTCGCTGATGACGATGTCCGGGCGGCCCTGCTCGAGCTGGCCGAGCGCGCTTACCGCGTCACTGTAAGCGACGACGTTGATGTTCTCGCGACGGAAGGCGATCTTGATCACCTCGCGCATGGTTGCGCTATCGTCAATAAAATAGATCGTAGGCGTGGAGCTCACGATGCCCCTCCTGTTGCGAATCCTTCTTCTTCCCCACCGCCGTCATTCTCTTCATCGAGCTGACGCAACGCATCGAGCATGAGATCGGTTGCTGATCGCAAGACAGTGCGCGTGGGGGTTTCTGCCCCGGGAATGAATTTGTAGATGCCATTTCCTATGCCATTGCAGCGCTTCACGATGGTGGTGAACGCGTCGTCACCGATCTGCTCGCCGGCTTCGGCATGGGTGATGTCACCGGCTTCAAAGAAGATCACGCCGTCGATCTCGCGCGCGTTGATGTGGAGCGCGCCGGACTGGCGGGAGTGACATAGCATCTGCACGACGCCGGGCAGATCGAGGTGTGAGAGATTGCCGCTCAACGCAGTCTCAGAGTTGGTGAGCATCTGCGTGGGCTGGAAGCCTTCGGTGTGACTCTTTAGAAAAGTGCGCACATGGGTGGCGATGTGTTCGGGGCCGAGACGGCGATCGATATAGTCGTCGCAACCGGCGCGGAAAGCTTCCATCAGCGCCTGGTCGCCGCCGTCGCCCATGGCTATGACGGGGATATGCGCGGTCTTGGCATCAGCGTTAAGAATCTTGGGAAGCTCAAACGCTCCCATCTCGCGAAGTTGCGTGGAGCAGATGATGGCTACGGGCGTGTCCCATTCGAGCGATGTGAGTGCGAAGGCGGATTGCGTGTTGTGGGAGACGTCGAAGCCGATGGCTGTGAGCGCGTCAGTGAGGCGCTTGGCGAAGAAGACGTTGCTATCAATCAACAACAGGCGCGGATTGGCGGAGATATTCGACATTAAGCGACCGCCGTCATTGCTAGTTGATTGAGATCAATCACTTCAATGGTCTCTTCTGGCAGCGAAAGGATGCCAATGACATGTTTGGGCAGTGAGGGCATGGGCGGAATCATGTCCCACTTTTTCAATTCGCATTCGCCGGTCACGGGCACGGCGGTCCATTCTTCCATGTGATCGAACTTTCTGGTAGCGATGAGATAGAACTTGCGAGCGGGGGCGTCCGGGCCAATTAGGACTTCAGCTACGTCGAGGACGGGAATGATGCGCCCGCGGCGAAGGAGCACACCGGCTAACAGCTTGGTGGTGTGCGGGAATTTTTGCAAGACGTCTGGCTGCGCGAGTTCGGTGACTTGAGCGGCAGGCAAAGCGAAGCGTTTGTTGCCTAGCGGGAACAGGACAAAGCGGCTGTCAGTACTCATGCCGTCACCGCCTGAACTCTTGTGCCGGCAAGAAGGTCGAGTTCTTCGCGACCGAGGAACGACGCGGGATCGACCATGGGTATTACTTTGCCGTTCATGACCGCGAGGCCGCGATACCATTTGCGTTCTGCGCCTTGAAAAGCTTGCGGGACCGCGAGAACAGTGCTGACTTGCATCATGCGATCGATGGAGTCTGCGAGGAGAGCGACGGGATGATCGCGCAGGATGAGTAACCGAGTCGGCGCGGCTTGAGCTAGGCGATAGTGTAGCGCGGAGTTCACCACGTAAAACGTTTGCTCGGCGGAACCTTTGGTGCGCGAGATCGTTGACTTCACTTTCGCGATGCACGGGTCCGTGCCGAAGTGGCGTGCGGTCATGCTCTCCATATTGCGGATCTCGTCCACATCGCGAGCGGCGATGGCGAAACGCATCTCGCCGACATCAAAGAGGATGACGTCTTCCGAATGCTGTTTCTTTGCGACTGTGCGTTGGCGGAGGTTCATGATGCACCTACCCGCGCTGCGCCGCAGACGTAGAGCATGCGCTTCTCGATCGATTGATAGATAGAGTCGAGCGGCAAGATCTGATCCACTGCGCCGGTCTTGATGGCTTCAGCGTTCATGCCGAAGATGATGGAGGTGGCTTCGTCCTGCGCGATGACGTGTGCGCCGGCAGCTTTCATGGCTTGCGCGCCCTGGCACCCGTCATTACCCATGCCGGTAAGGATCACGCCGATGCCGAGGCTGCCTATGAATTCGGCGGCGGTGGTGAGGGTGACGTCGGCGCAGGGACGATAGCCGTTGATGCGCGCACCTTCGTCGAGCGTGAGGCGTCCGGTGGCGGTGACCTTCATGTGCGACGAACCGGGGCATAGATAAAGGTTGCCGGGCGAGATGATCTCACCGGGTGACGCCTCTTTTACTTTTATAGCGGCGATGTCTGCCAGCTGTTGCGCGAACTGCGATGTGAAGCTAGCGGGCATGTGCTGCACGAGTAGAACAGCGCCGGGAAATTCTTTGGGGAAACTTGGAATCAGCTTCATCAATGTAGCTGGACCGCCGGTGGAAGCAGCGATGACCACGATGGGGAATTTGCCGTCGCCACGTTTCAGCGAAGTGGCATCATTGAAGACGCTGGAGATCTTTCTGAGGGCGGGCGCTTGAATGCCTGAACCATTGTTGGCCGCATTGATGGCGTATCCAGAAGGGAGCGCGGGCTCGGTGCGAGGGGCGGAGGTGGCGATCTCTTGCGCGAGCTTCGAACGTGACGCTGTGCGGACAACTCGGACCTTCGAGGCCATGCGCAACTTGCGAACCAACTCTTCGCGAATGGTGTTCATGTCGAGATCAACACCGCTGGATGGCTTGGCGACGAAGTCGATCGCACCGAGCTCGAGGGCTTTCAGAGTGATGTCTGCGCCATCGCGCGATTCCGAGCTGACGATCACGATGGGTTTGGGTTTGGTGGACATGATCACTTCGGTGGCCTGGAGGCCGTCCATGTGAGGCATGTTGATGTCCATGGTGATGACGTCTGGAGACAGGGCTTCGGACTGGGCGACGGCATCGCGGCCATCGCGCGCTTCGCCGGCGACTTCAAATTGCGGATCTGCGCTTAAGATGCTTACTAAAACCTTGCGCATGAACGCCGAGTCGTCTGCGACTAAAACCCGAATTCTCTTCCCTGCTTCCATCGTTCCGAAGTCCTAGTGTGTGGTCGTGGCGTGATGTGCCAGCGACGCTCCCATTGCCGGGCCGATCAATGCGGCCACGGCGGCTACAAATTGTTCGTCCTGCACCGGCTTGGTCATGAATGCCGATGCGCCTTCTTTCAATGCACGGTCTTTGTGTTTTGCGCCTGCGCGTGATGTGACGACCATGACCGGCAGATTGCGTGTTTGCGTGTTTTGTTTCAGGTGCGCGATGAGTTCGTATCCGTTGGTGCGCGGCATCTCGAGATCTGTGACCACTAGATCGACTTTCATGGCGGTGGCGATCTCTAAGGCTTCCAGGCCGTCTGAGGCGAGTTTCACGCGATAGCCGGCTTTTTCCAGCATGCGTCCTACAAATTTGCGGACGGAGATGGAGTCGTCTGCGAGGACCACGACTTTTTCCGGGCCGACTTCGTCGATGGCGGCTTCGGGGATGTGTCCGGCGGCGACTGCGGCTGCGCCCGGGGCGAAGAGGCGCGCGGCCTTCGCGATGTTGGCCATGGCCAGCGGACGACGTTCGACTTGTTCGCCGGCGATGAGGCGATTGATGTCGATGAGCAGGATGAGGCTGCCGTCTGGCGCGATGGTGGAACCGGGGAACATCTTCACGTTGCGCAGGTATTCGCCGAGGCTCTTGATGACTATTTCGTCTTTGCGCAGGACTTCTTCGACGATGATGCCGACCTGGCGCTGACCGACATTGGCGATGACCATACGGTAGTAGCCGTTGACGGGCTCGACCTTTGCGAGGCCGAGATGATCGTCGAGACGAACGACTTCGGTGACTACATCGCGGACTTTTGTAAGCAGCTTGCCGCCGACTTCTTCGATGTCGTTGGCGTTTAAGCGGCGAATCTCTTCGATGAAGGCGAGCGGGAGTGCGAAGGTCTGTTTGCCGCACCGCACGAAGAGCGCTTGCGAGATGATTAGGGTGAGCGGCACCTTCAGAGTAAAGCGCGTGCCGTGGCCCTTCGAGGTTTCGATGTCGATCTCGCCGTTGAGCGATTTTAAGTTGGCGCGGACTACGTCAAGGCCTACACCGCGTCCGGCGAGTTCGGTCTTGCGAGGTGCGGTGGAGAAGCCGGGATGGAACAAGAACTCGAGCAGATCGCGCTCGCCGAGTGCTGCCGCGTCTTCGAAGCTTACGAGGCCGGCTTCAACGGCGGTGGCGCGGACTTTCGCGTAGTCGATACCGCGACCGTCGTCTTCTACCTCTATATATATGTGGTTGCCGCGATGGTAGGCGCGGACAGCGACATTGCCGTGGTCGCCTTTGCCTGCGTGGTACCGCTCATCTGTGCGTTCGAGGCCGTGTGCCACGGCGTTGCGGACGAGGTGAATCAGCGGATCGGAGATCTGTTGGATGATGTTGTTGTCGAGTTCGGTGTCAGCGCCCGATAGCGCTAGTTCTACTCGCTTGTTGGCGGCTTTAGCGGCGTCGCGGACGGTACGGGACAGGCGGGCGTACAAATTGCCGATGGGCACCATGCGTGCCTGGGTGATCTCGTCTTGCAGGCGGTGCGCGAGTTTGGTGAACTCGTCGATGTCAGAATCAACGCGGCGGACGAAGCCGTCTAGCTGCGTGAGGACTTCGGTGATGTCGGCCGAGATCTCAGTCAATGAACGCGAGAGGATGCTGAAATCGTCATACCGGTCCATCTCAAGTTCGCTGAATTCGGCGAGTGAGGGATCGTATCCGCCGGAGTAGCTGGAGTAGCCGCCGCGGAATGGATATTCACCGCCCCCGAGATATTGCGCCGGGTACTGCGGCATCTGCGGCTGCGAGGTGAGGCGGCTGAATTCGTACTTCTCCTGGAACTCGGTGACCTTGTCCGCCATGCGACCTTTGGAGAAGTTGAGCACGTCCGCCAGGCGCTCAAGTTCGGCAACACGGCCAAGCATACGCGTGCGGTTGATGACTAACTCGCCGACGGCGTTCATCATGCGGTCTAGGCGTTCTAGGCCAATGCGGACAGATTTCGATTGCGCTACAGCGGTGATGTCACGCTTGGCGGAGGTGAGTCCGGCTACTAGTTCATCTTCTTCTTTGTGTTCAGTTTCGGCGGCATGCTCTGGTGCGGGTGCAGCCTGGACTTCTTCATGAAGGACCTCGGCGATGGGTGCTGCGGCTTGCGCGACGGCCCGTTCGTGGATGGTTTGCGAGGCAACTTCAACCTGTTCTGCCGGTGCGGCTTCGCCATCAGCTTCTTCCGGAGCGAGGCGCGCGATCCGCGTGAGCAGAGATTTGACTGACGATTGCAGCGTGATTTCGTCGCTCCACTGGTTGTAGAGGAAGCGCTTGAGGCAATCGACCGATTCGAGGCAGATGTCTACGATCTCGGCGCTGGGATGAAGCAGGCCGTCGCGCAAGCGTCCGACAAGATCTTCGGCGCGATGTGCGACGCGGGCTATGCGCTGCAATCCGACTTGCGCCGCGCTTCCCTTCACCGTATGCATGGCGCGGAAGAGACGATTGATGTCTTCCGCGTTGGCGTGGGTTTCAAGCGAGAGCAAGCAGTCTTGGATGATCTGGAGATGCTCTTCGGCCTCGGGTACGAAGAATTCGAGGATCTCGGCGGGGATTTCCGGGTCGGGGTCGAGCGGCGCGATGTGAATCTCAGGCGCAGGAGCAGCGACGGGCGCAGCTTGTGGAGTTGCGTGAGCTTCGAGCACGTCGCCCTCGGCTTCATGCACGTAATGCGGCTCTTCAACCAACGGCGGCGGCGCCGGTGCCTGGAATGCGAAGGGATACTTCGCCTTGAAGTTGTTGATGTCCTCTTCTGACTCGATGGCGTTGGTGCTGACCATGATCAGGTCCGACTCGAGGACAGCGATTGCTTCCGAGATGAACTCGACCAGAGGGCCGGCTGCATCGGCGCCGACGGTGGCGTTCATGGCGTACTGGAAGATGTGTGCCAGTTTACTTGCGACTTCAGAGAACAGTGGGAACTGATACGAGGCAGAGGTTCCCGAGAGCGTGTGTGCGGCTATGTAGAGACGCTCCACATCTTCTGGGACGGGATACGGATCCAGGAGAATGCCTGAGTATTCCCGCAGGAACTGCAGGTGCTCTGACGCTTCGGTCAGAAATACTTCGACGAATTCTTGTCCGGGCGCGCTCACAGACGCTCCTGTGTTACGGCGGCACGTTTGGCCGCGGTCATTGGTTTCTGGTAGATCAACGAATCGCCGACGACGATGGGTTCGAAGCCGACCCCGGCTTTGGCGACCGATTCCGCGTGGCCGAGAAATAGGTATCCGCCGGGCTCGAGGTAATCGAAGAAACGCTGGATCAACGCTGCGCGACGCTCCTCAGTGAAATAGATCATCACGTTCATGCAGAAGATGCAGTCAAACTTGCCCATGTACACGGCCTGCGCCAAGTTCAATGGCGCGAAGGTGACCATGTTGCGAATCTTCGGTTTCACCTTAAAGGTGTGTTCGCCCTGCTGGGTGAAGTAGTTGTTGAATTGGTGGGGCTTTAATGTTTCTAATTCCCGGCGGGGGTACACGCCCTTCTCGGCTACGTCGAGCGCCTGGCGACTTATGTCGGTGGCGAGTATCTGTACGTTCCATGTCTCGGCTTGTTCGAACGCGTCCGCCACGCTGATGGCGATGGTGTAAGGCTCTTCACCAGAGGCGCAGCCGGCACTCCAGATGCGAAGCGAGCGCGGGTCTTCCCAGAATTTCTTGGTGTGCATTTCCGGGAGCACGCGCTTTTCCAGCGCAGAGAAAATGGCGGGATAGCGGTTGAACGAAGTCTCCTGCGTCAGGAGGCGCTCTAACAGCCGGTCATATTCGACATTCGAGCCCCGCACGAGACGCAGCAATTCGGCGCCGTGGGCGAGCTTCTTCTCGCGCATGTGCTCCCGCACGCGTGCTGAAAAGAAGCGTTCACGCGAAGTGTCAAAGAGGATCCCGGAGCGCTGCTCTAAAAGCGAGCGCATCTCTGAGAGCTCGTGATCACTCAGCGTGGCGTCGGAATTTGTAGCCTTTAGCACTTAGCACCTAGCATCAAGTGGCGAATATTGACTGCGATGCCGACATCATCGGCATCGGTTACGAACTATCTGCGACCCGCGGCAGCTACTTCGGCGGCCGAACGGATCTCTGTCGGACCGGATGAAGCGATGCGGAATTGCGACAGCGCTTCATTCAACTGCTCAGATAACTTCACCATGTGTTCCACGGTGCGGGCCGTCTGACGAGTCCCCTGTGAAGTCTGCCGCGTGATGTTGGAGATGATCTGCATAGCATTAGCTACGCCTTCAGTACCGCGCACCTGTTGTTTCGAGGCGAGTGATATCTCCTGTACAAGTTCGGCGGATTGACGGACGACGCTGGAGATAGCTTCCAACGCTTTACCGGCCTGGTCTGCCAGTTTGGCGCCGACTTCCACTTCCTTAGTCCCCTCTTCCATCACGACAACGGCTTCGTTCGTTTCGGCCTGGATGGCTTTGATCAGTGCAGCAATGTCTTTGGTAGCGGTGCGGGAGTGTTCTGCCAGCTTGCGGACTTCGTCGGCAACGACGGCGAAACCGCGGCCCGCTTCACCGGCGCGCGCTGCTTCGATGGCGGCGTTGAGCGCGAGCAGGTTGGTCTGTTCAGTGATGTCATTAATAACATTGATGATCTCGCTGATCTCCAGCGAACGATCGCCGAGTGACTTGATCTTCTTTGCGGTGGCTTGCACGGAGGCGCGAATGCGTTGCATACCTTCGAGGGTGTCACGCACGGCGCGGTTGCCGGATTCTGCGGCATCGAGTGCGCGGCGTGCGGCTTCCGCCGAAGCTTCCGCGTTGTTCGAGACTTGCTTCATGGAGACGGTGAGCTCTTCTACGGCGGACGAGGTATTGGTGATCTCCTGGTCCTGTTGCGAAGCGCCGGCGGACATGTCTTCAGACGAGAGCAAGATCTCATTGGCGTTGGAGGCGACGTCAATGGCGCTCTTGCGAACACGTTCGAGCACGCGCGTGAAGTTATCAAGCATGTAGTTGACGGAATCGACTACGTTGCCGAGCGCGTCATTGGTCACATTGCCGCGCAACGTCAAATCGCCGCGGGCGATCTGGCTGACGATGGTCAAGAACTCAGTGACGCTCTTCTGCAGCGACTCCTGCGCTTCCTGGTTGGTGACGGCACGAGAGACGCGCTCACTGCTGGAGTTGAAGTTCTCCGCGATGAGGGCGAAGTCGTCTTGCGAATCGACGTCTGCCTTGGCCTTGTAGTCACCGGCCGCGAGCTTCTCAGAGAAGTCAGTGAGTTCCTTCACTGGCTTGATCACGCGGTTGCCAAGGACAAAGAGAACAATGAAAGCCATGGCGAGGCCCGCGACGACGGCCGACAAAAAGAACGTGGCACCGTCACTCTGCAGAGCATTGGCGATCGGCAAACGCGATTTCTCGCCCGCGATATACGCCAACACGATCACGCCGAAAAGCGCTATCGCGTTGAACGTGACTAACATCCAAATGGTCGAACTCAACCGACCCTTCATATACAGCCTCCAAGACAAAACCGAAAAATCTAAATCACCGGCACGGGAAAAGATTCCGTCAACCGTTTCAAACTCAAAGCCAATGCCAAGCGGTCATCGTGACGCAGCATGCCGCAACAATGCGGTACGTCTGCCGGAGCTTCATCCACCAGCAAAGGTTCACTAGTGTTATAGGTACCGATGACCTCGTCTGCGGCGATCCCGAGCCGAAGGAACTCGCCAGCTTCCGCACCTTTTCTGATGGCCACAACGCAATGCTTAGGCGGAAGATCGGCGCGGCGTCCTTCAGTGAACGCGATGTCGATCACGGGGACAATGCTGCCGCGCAGATTGAAGATCCCCATCAGGAAGCTGGGCGAGAGCGGGAGGTCAGTGACGCTGGGCCATTCGACTACCTCTTCCACGTCAAGAACAGGCAGGCAGAAGCGTTCGCGCCCGGCGCGGAAGATGCAGTACTGGATCTCCGCGGCACGATCTTCAGCGGGAACGCCGAGTTCGGCCGCTCCTGTGGCGGATTGTGCGGCTTCCGCCAGTTTCGCCGTTAATTTTGCCTGCTCTGCTGTGTAATCCATTTGCGTTTCTTCGCTGGGGCTAAAGCCCCCATTTATTGGCCCGTTACGGCACGGCTGAAGCCGTGCCCTTACTAAGCCGTGCCCCGACTAACCTTGCCCAATTGCGTGGCCTCACTGATCGTCTTTTTCAAACCAAAACTTTTATCGCGCCCAACAATTGTTCTGGCGTAAAGGGCTTTACCACGTAGCCGTCCGCGCCTTGTTGCTTTGCCCAAAACTTGTCGCTCTCCTGGTCTTTGGAACTGACCACCACGACCGGGATGCGGCTGTATTCTGCATGTCCTTTAAGGTCACGGCAGACTTGAAATCCATTGCGTTGCGGCATGACGACATCCAAGAGGATGAGGTTGGGCCGCTGTACGTCGATCATCTGCTCGATGCGCGTGGAATCGTGGGTCACGACCGGGCAGTATCCGGCTTTCTCAAGCACGGACTGCATGAGTTTGACCTCAGCTATCGAATCGTCACAGATAAGAATCTTTTTCATGAACCCATTGCTACTTTCCGCAACTGCCAAGCCTAGCACTTGGCAGTTGTAAATCTTCTGCTGAGAACAGCTTAGGTACCTGAAAGGTAAGCCTGAGTGCCTCCCGCAGCGGCACTCTTACCATGTTTGCGTCCGGCCTCGATCTCGGCTTCCAATGACGAGAAGCGTTGCATCATCTCGTGCAGGCGAATGGCGTTGGAATGAATGGCCTCAATCTCTTCCTGCATCTGAGGCGTAAGGCTTGAGGTTTCCAACATTAATAGTTCGGCATTGCCGAGCACGGCGGTAAGCGCATTGTTGAAACCGTGCATCGATTCGGCAACGTATTTACCCAGCGCGAGTTGAGCGGATTGCGAGCCGGCGTCGGATTCTGCCTTCTTGGCGCGAAGCACAGCGTCGATACGTTTCAGGACTTCGATCGCGAGAGTGACTAACGTGTCGAGGCCGGACTCGCGGTCGATGAGGTTGAGCGTGATCATGCGCGGAAAATCTGCGCGGAGTTGGTCGGCCGTCGGCGAGAAAACGATCGGTTCCGGGCCGTGCGAGTTCGAACGAGCGTTACGAGAAGCCGCGATGGGCAATGCGCAGATGACCGGCGTGCCGACCGCGTCGAGGCGTTGCAATAGATTTCGATGCGAGTGGATAGCGGCTGCTTCGACGATGACCATATGGCAGGCTTTGTACTGGCTGCCGTTGTGAGAAGTGGCATCCGCTGAGGTGATGACGGTGAATGCCGGCGCGGATGAAATGTTCTGCCAACGAGCGACTAAAGCTTGAGCAAAGGCAGGCGACTGCGCTAGCACCAGCACTACGCGGTCTTGCATGAACCTGTCGTCAGAGAACATGAGTCTATTTGCCCTTTTCTGCCTGCTCGACCAAGGCGAGCAGTCGTTTGGCGGTTGCCGATAAGTTGACCGCGGTATCAATGTCTTTGCGATCTTTAGCAGTGGCGATCTCAGCCTGGAGATGCGCGGCCTGGCTATGGGCTTGCGCGATAGCTGCGCGAACATCGACCGCTTCGCCGCGCTTGCGCGCTTCCACTGCTTGAATCAGAAGCACGCGCGAAGCGACTGCTTGCTGTACCGGAATGGCTGCGGGGCTATTCGGCTTCTGGAACGCAACTACTTCCCATGAGGCCAATATGAGCTTCGTTCCTTTTAGAGCGAAAGAACACATCGCCGCGTTCTTGACCGGAATCGTGGAGACGGCGATATGAATCTGCGAGATGCATTCGTCCACCGCGGAATTGCTTCCCACGTTTGCGACTGGAGCGGCGGTTTTGACCGTCTGCGGCGCTACAGCAAATGGAGCGGAAGGCTGGGCTGCGGGTTTGGCGGGCGCGGGAGTAGTGACTGGCGCCGGTTTTGCCACTTGAGGGGCTGGCGCGGCTGCGGCTGCCACCGGTGCAATTGGAGCAATGGGTTTTGGCGACGGCAATGGCTTCGCCATTGCTGTTTCAACCGCCGCGCGAATCTTTACCAACTGCTCAAAGGTATTGCCGAGCGAATAGGCGGCGCGAAATGGCTTTTTCCAGTCGTGACAGATCTCGCGCAGTTCAGCGAAGTTCTGGTCGGCTGAAAGGCCGACGGCGGTGCAATCGCATGAGTGCTGTCCGCGGCCTTCCATCGCATGAAGTGCGAAGCGGATGGCATGCAGGTCGGCGTGCATGAGGCGGAAGAATCCACGACGCATAAGAAAATTGAATCGCGCGTAAGCGACAAGGACCGATGCTTTGAAATATTCGGCGCCCGCCTGGTCTTTCATGGCGCGGGCTTTGTCAATGATCTTCTTGTTGAGTAAGTCACCGAGAGAGGCGCAATGGTCGAGCTGGGTCAGAATGTTGTCGAGTTCGCTGCAGAACTCCGGCACCACGCGTGAGACTTCGCCCAAGACGGGCCGCAGAACTTGAGAGACATGGGTGAAGTCGATGGTGGAGGCGTGCGCGTCGTCCGGAGAGCAAAAGGCGTAATACTGCACGAGCATGTAGTCGACTTTGTCGCGGACGGTGTTGTCCTTTGGCTCCTTGCGCAATTCGCGAGTCAACAAAGCGCGCAAACCATCTTCAGTGGCAATGTGAGTGGTCTGTAAAAGCTGCCGGATCTGATGCACTTCAATGCGGGTGTCGACCTGTTTCAGCCAATCTTTGACGCGTTCAACGACTTCCGGATCGGACCGGTCGATGGGGCTTTCGAGATCGCGGCAGGGCTGCAGTCCGTAACCAGATTGCTGGTTCAGCGCGGAATAGATCGGGTAAAGGCGGCGCGCATTGCGCCACATTGCAGCTACTTCAGTCAGATTGACGGTCGCTGTGCTCATAGTCTCTTTTCTTTTCAGCATGACATCTCGGCGGATGAACGCGCGCAGATGTCCCCGAAGGTTGATATGCAAGCGATAAGCCAAATATTTTGAGCGGTAAGTTGCTGATTTTACTGGCCGTGATTGCTTGAGCAGCGTCTCGTTTCTCACTATGAGACGGCTGTCTCAGCCTTGCGGCTTAGGCAGTTGCTGTCATGGCTTTGGCTTGGGTGATGTTGTAACGCTTCAACTTGCGGTAAAGCGTGGCACGGCTGATACCCAGAATTTTTCCGGCAGCGGTCTTGTCCCCACCGACTTGATCGAAGACGCGTTGGATGGTTTCCCGCTCGAGTTCTTCGAGGTCAGACGAAGTTGTATTCGCTGTGGCGAGCGCGATCTGGGGAACGCCGGGCTGTCCCGCACGGATGGCGGGAGTGAGATCGGCGACGTCTAGAACGCTGTCTGCACCGAGCGCCACCGCGCGTTCGACGCAATTTTCGAGTTCACGGACGTTGCCTGGCCAGTCGTAGTCGAGCATCAGCTTCATGGCTTGGGTGGAAACGTGGACTACACGTTGAGGCGCACTCTTCTCAAGGAACCATTGCACGAGGGATGGAATATCCGACTTGCGTTCACGAAGTGGCGGCGTGTGAATGGAAACTACGTTGAGGCGGAAGAAGAGATCCTTGCGGAAGGTTCCGTCTTTGTAGGCTTGCTCCAGATCGCGATTAGTGGCGGCTATGACGCGGACGTCAATCTTCACTCGCTCGTTGCTGCCGACGGGGCGCACTTCTTTTTCCTGCAGGACGCGCAAGAGCTTGGCCTGCATCTCCAGCGGAAGCTCGCCGATCTCGTCTAAGAAAATGGTGCCGCCGTTGGCGGCTTGAAAGAGACCTTCTTTTCCACGCAGCGCGCCAGTGAACGCGCCTTTCTCATACCCGAACAGCTCACTTTCGATCAACGTGGGGACGAGCGAGCCACAGTCCACGGCAACGAATGGACGCTTGGCTAGCGTGCCGCGATAGTGGATGGCGCGCGCTACGAGTTCTTTGCCTGTGCCGCTCTCGCCGGTGATCAGCACCGGAGTGCGCGTGTCTTTGAGGCGCGCGACCATGCGCAACACATCCTGGATCTTGGGAGAGGAGCCGGTGACGCCGTTTAAATTCGTGTCGGTGGTGACTCGTTCACGTAGGAATTGGTTCTCGGCGACCAGTTTTACTTTCTCTTCCATGCGCGTGAGAAGCAGTTTCAATTCCTCGATGCGGAACGGCTTGGTGATGAAGTCGTAAGCGCCCATGCGCATAGCGCGCACGGCCGTTTCTATGCTGCCGTGGCCGGTCATGATGGCGACTTCGGTGTGCGGCAACAGCTTTTTCACTTGCTCGAGGAATTCAAGTCCTGTCATCTGCGGCATCATGAGATCGGCCAGGATGATGTCGGGCGAATGAAGTTCGATCTGGTTAAGCGCGGACTCGGTGCTCTCAGCCTCAGTAACGATGAGGCCTAGTGATGAGCCGACCGTCATGCAGAGGCGGCGGATGTTTTTGTCGTCGTCGACGATGAGGAAACGGCTTTTGATGTCATCCATGGTCTATCCCAACACTTTTCTGATCGCGTTGATCAATTCGTTCACGCGAAATGGTTTTTCGATACAGGGCACACCGGTAGTCTGAAGCACACGTCGGGTCTCCTCATTCACAATGTCACCGGTGATGAAGAGCATGCGCGGAATGAGGCTGGGCTGGTTTGCGCGCAGCCAGGAGTGAACATCAGCACCATCGACGCCGCCGGGAGTGCGCATGTCTGAAAGCACCCCGCAGTACTGGCCTGTCTTGAGCCGCTCGAGGCCCTCGGCGCCGGAACCGACGATCTCGAATTGAAACCCGTTGCGAGATAGCGCAGCCCGCAAGAAGGCTTGCACAGAGGCTTCATCCTCAATGACAAGCAGCGGATATTGCTGCAGTGCGGGACCGGCGCTCATGCCGTGGCCCTCGCGACAGTGGCTGCGGCGGCCTTCGGCTGAATCGGCAGTTTGATGATGAATGTTGCGCCCGCTTCATTCGCATTGTTTTGACAATGCACTTCGCCTCCGTGCTGACGGATCACGCCGTAGCAGATGCTGAGTCCAAGCCCAGTTCCCTTGCCTACAGGTTTCGTGGTGAAGAAAGGATCAAATATCTTTTCGATATTACTTACCCCAGGCCCGTTATCTTTGAACTCGACGACAACATTCGCGCCGGCGAGTGACGTGGAGATCTGGATACGGCCTTTGCTGCTTGTCTCGATGACCGCGTCATAGGCGTTGTTGAGGATGTTCAGGAACACTTGAACCAGTTGCTGCTCATCGCCAACAGTTTGCGGCAGGTCGTTGGCGAAATCTTCGACGATCTCGACGCCATGACTCGATAGGTCATATGCCCGCAAAGCGAGCGTGCGGCGAAGAACGGCGTTCACATCTACGTTGGTACGGTGTGGCGGAGTCTGCCGGGCAAAGCTCAGAAGATTTTGAACTATTTCCTTCGTTCGCTCAGCTTCCTTCATGATGACTTGCAGATCCTGGTGCGCGAATTGCGGCAATTCTGGATTCTCAAGCATCAGGTCAGCGAAGCCCATGATGGCAGTGAGGGGATTGTTCACTTCATGGGCTACGCCCGAGACCAACTGGCCGACTGCGGCGAGCTTTTCGGTATTCATCAGTTTCGCTTGTATTAAGGCGGCCTCGGTGATGTCCGTCATGACGATGACTACGCTTGTGACCAGGTCCGCTTGGTCGCGCATGGGACTCAGGTTCACGGAGAAGAGACCAACAGCGCCATCGCCGAGAATCATTTGCGCTTCCAGATTGTCGACCGGCTGGCCCTGTAGCGCCATGTCAAAGGCGCAATCCCATGACTCACGGTCCGCAGGCTCGACGAGGCTCGAGATCTTGTGACCGACAAGCTCGGTATTGCCGTAAGCCTGCGGAACGAAACAACGCCTATTCGCATAGCTGACGAGGCCGGCAGTGTCGGCGACGAGGATCATGTTCTGCGTATTGTTAAGAATCTGCAGATTGAAATCGCGCTCGCGCTGCAATTGCGTCTGGAAGCGCTTGATCTCGCTCATGTCAAAGATCATGCCGCGATATTGCACCACTTCACCGGCGGTGTTTCGAACCGCGAAAGAGTTGACCAGTGCCGGCATGAGCGAGCCGTCCTTACGGCGGAAGTGAGTCTCTTTCTGTTTCAGCTCCCCGGTGGGCGCCATGGCGTGTTGAGTGCGAATCCGGTCATCGACAGACAAGTAAAGCTGCGTGGGAATATCAATGGCCAGCAACTCCTTTTTGCTGCGATATCCAAGCATGGTGACAAGAGCGTCATTGACCTCGAGGAAACGACCTGCCGGAGTGGAGAAAAAGACACCTTCCTGTACGTTGTCAAATAATTGCTGATAGCGGCGCTCGGCTTCGCGACGATCGGTGATGTCGCGGAGAACGTGTATCGTCTGCGAGCTTTCGTTCAATGCGCCGCGCACGCGCGAGGTGGACAAAAGATAAAAGCGGTCCAACGCAGGGTGGCGAAATTCGTCACCTTGGGCGCTCTGCGAACAGAAAGGGCACGGCTGGAGGCCGGAATTTTTCCCTTTGGACAGTAAATCGCGCATATGAATGCCAATGAGTTCCGGAGGCCGAGAGCCAATAAAATCAGCTAGCGCGCGATTCACGCGCATCACGCGGTGTTGCTCATCGTGAAGAACCACGAAATCAGATAGCGAATCGAATATCTCAGCCCACTGCTTGCTGGCCTGGGTGATCTGCGAGAAAAGACGGCAATTCTCCAATGCCGTAGAAACGAGGCGCAAAAACGCCGCCGACAGCGCCTGGTCAACCTCGACAGGGTCCGCCAGGCAAACCATGGCCAACGGTTGTCCGTTGCTGTCATCAATGCGGGCGATCGCGCACTTTGACCATTGAAGCCCCTGCATAAGATCAGGGCCTAACACGTCACTAGCGGCAACGGAGTCCATCGAGCCGGTGGATTTGATGCGAAAATCCGCGAGCACCTGATCAAAACGGGCGAGAGACTTGCGTTCGGAGATAACTTGCTGCCCGGTGGCAAGCAGAACCGCTTCCGGGGAACGATTGTGAGACAGCGCGATGAGCACCGCCGCCGGTCGAAACATCTTCAGACAACTGCGTGAGACGACTTGCAATAGGTCAGGGATGGTGAGTGAGACGCCCAGCTCCAACGCCATTTCGGTAATAGCCTGCGCGCGAGACAGCGCTGCGCTGGATTCTTGTTCCGGCGTTTTCAATCCCACTCCTTAAGTCGTTGAAGAAACACGGGTAGAGGGGATGACAATAGTTCGGAATCTCAATATGAGTCAAGGATATTGATGATCGGAACAGGGTACGAAGGTAACATTCCGGCACTGTTTCATAGTGAGACACAATCTCAAGATGCCGCCTTCAAAATCGGCCTTATCCTACACAGCAGGATTCAATGATATTGCGTAAGTAGCTGACTAATGGACGTTTACTAATACAGGCCGAGCATCGGCGCACTTGGCAACTACCGTGCATATGTCTTCACTGAACATTCAGCAATCGTGCGTTCACTGGGGAAACCCCAAATGGAACCAGGTCCTGGGTATCAACAAATGCAACTGGATACCGGGAAAAAGGCCGAGTGAACTATGCGCAGTGGCGGGGATAATGACCCACTCGCAATGAGATTGAGCGGCATTAGAGGCTTTGGAGGCAGTTAGCAATGACAATCGGCAAAAAGCTTTATTGGGGATTCGGCCTGGTGCTGGGACTGGTGACGATCGTGTCGATCTTCACCTGGTCCGTGCTGGCATATGACGCGGCGGCGCAGCACAAGATGCAAACACTGTTCGATATGCAGCGTTCTACTGCTGAAGTGGGATTCCTGATGATGCAGAACCATCAGAACATGGGCTACTACCTGCTAACAGGCGTGCCCGGCGGCTTGGACGATGTCCGCAAAGGGCAATCAGACCTTGAGACGAAAGTCCAGAACCTGATCATCAATTCGCCTGACGAAGATCTGCGTAAGAGTTTTCAGAATATTCTCGACACGGAACGCAAGTGGCACAACGATTTCGTAGATCCGCTGGCCGAGAAACGGAAGCAGATGGAGTCGGGCAATGTGACCATGGACCAGCTCAGCATCTTCTATATGGGGCTGCGCCCGGATGAATGGTTGACGCGTTCACGCGCTCCGCTCGTTGAAGCACAAACGAAGATCAAAAAGCTTGCAGATTCGCAAGCGGCGACAAGTCAGTCTGCCGGCAATTCAGTATTGGCCGTTTCGATCCTCGGAATGCTGGCCACGATCATGGGCGGATTATTCATCTCGTTCAAGATCTCAAAACAGATCACTGAGCCGCTGGGGAATCTGATCAGCGTAGCACGCGAGATCGGAGATTCTGGCGACTTGAACCAGACGGTAAATATCTCCAGCGAGGATGAGATAGGCGAGCTGGCGAAGACGTTCAACAACATGGTGAGTTACCTGCGAGAGATGGCAGCAGTTTCCGAAGCCATTGCGGGTGGCGACCTTACCGTGGATGTGAAAGCACGGTCAACTCGCGATACGTTGGCGAGCGCATTCACTGAGATGACACACGGCTTGCGCACGATGGTGAAGAATGTGCGCGACGGAGCTTCGCAAGTTGCCAGCGGCTCGAACCAGGTTGCTTCCGCTTCCGACGAATCTGCGCGCATCAACGTGCAAGCCGCCACGGCGATCGACGAAGTGACCAGCACTATGCACGAGATGAGCATCAACGTGCAGAACATGGTGAAGAACACGCAGACGCAGGCATCGAGCGTTAGCGAGACCTCGGCGTCTATCGACCAGATGGTGGCTTCGATCCAGCGCGTGGCGGACACAGCGCGCGTGTTGCTCGATATCTCGCAGAAATCGCGTGAAGAAGTGCAGAGCGGCATCGTGACCATGGAGAAAGCCACGAATGGGTTGACGCGCATTAACAATTCGATCGACGCGTCCGCGCAGATCATCAGTGACTTGGGCCAGAAGACGGATGATATCGGCAAGATCGTGGAAGTGATCGATGACTTGGCCGAACAGACCAACCTACTGGCTTTGAATGCAGCCATT
The DNA here is from genome assembly GCA_025935035.1 of Terriglobales bacterium. Taxonomy (GTDB): domain Bacteria; phylum Acidobacteriota; class Terriglobia; order Terriglobales; family Acidobacteriaceae; genus JAICLA01. The sequence continues at coordinate 57,919 of JAICWB010000001.1, read as the reverse complement.
GAAGCTGCGCGTGCCGGCGAGCATGGATTGGGCTTCGCAGTGGTCGCAGACGAAGTGCGCAAACTGGCCGAGAAGTCCGCGCAGTCAACGCGTGAGATATCTGAACTCATCGGCAGCATCCAGAAGGAAGCGCGCAAGGCTGTTGAGAACATGGATAAGAGCACGGGCATCGTGGAAGAAGGCCTGACGCTTGGCACCGACCTCGGAGCAGCGCTGAAGAAGATATCCAACGTTGTGACTGAGGTTTACAAGTTTGCGCAGGAGATCGGCGCGGCGACCAACGAACAATCGAATGGCTCTACGCAGATAGCAAAAGCCACCGGGCGTCTCAATGAGATCACCCATGAGATCAACTCCGCCGTGGAAGAGCAGGCTTCGGGCGCGCAAGCAGTTGTTCGCGCGATGGAGAAGATGCGCGAGCTGACGCAACGCTCTACTTCCGGCTCGACCGAGTTGGCAGCGTCTTCAGAACAGATGTCGAAAATGGCGCGCACATTGCTTGATTCCATGGACCGCTTTGCGTTGGATTCAAACATGAACGGCAACGGCGCGAAGCATCACGCCGCGGCTGCGTCGAGAAACTAGGACGAAATGGCGAAGGACTTACATCTAGTCGGCTTCCGCATCGGACGTGAGACTTTCGGAGTGCCTATCTCGCTGGTGCATGAGATAGTGCGCGTGCCTGAGATCACGGCTGTGCCGGAAGCGCCGGCGTTCGTGGAAGGCGTCATCAACCTGCGTGGCAAGATCGTCTCTATCGTGGACCTGCGAAAACGTTTCGGCGAAAAAGAGATCACGCAGAGCAAAAAGAACCGCATCCTTGTGGTCGAGGTCGAGAGCAAGATGGTGGGCCTCATCGTGGACTCGGCATCTGAGGTGCTTCGCATGGCTGCGGACCAGGTGGACAATCCGCCGAATGTTTTTGAAGACGGCGAACTGAATTATGTGACCGGTGTAGGCAAGTTGAAAGACCGGCTGATCATCCTGGTGGAACTCACCAAAGTTCTGCAAAAGGGTGAACTGAAGCGCCTGGGTGAATTGGGCGCGATGGCTTAACGGCAAACGAACCGACTTTTTTTGGAATTGGGAACGCACACACTATGGCTTCACCCAGCTTGAACCTGGTCATTACCGAACCCGAATTGAAATTGCTGCAGACCCTGGTCTATCAGGAGTGCGGCATGTTCTTTGACGAGCGCCGCGTTCATTTTCTGCAAGACCGGTTGCAGCGCCGTTTGAAGGTAACCGGCCTGAATTCTTTTTACAGCTACTATCAATTATTGACCAGCCGTGAAGGCCGTGCCGAATTAGCCGCCTTGGTGGAAAACCTCACCGTCAATGAGACGAGTTTCTTTCGCAACAAGCCGCAGATCGATCTGTTCCACAAGAAGACGCTGGAAGATATCCTGAACCGCAAGCAAGCGCGTCGGGATTACAGCCTGCGAATATGGAGTGCGGGATGCTCGACCGGCCAGGAACCGTATACGCTGGCGATGATCGTCTGTGACGCGCTGGCTTACTACTACCTGCGAAATCCGCTTCCCTTCGACATGCCATCGCCGAAGCCGCTCATTCCCCCGCCGTGGAAGGTGGAGATACTCGCCTCAGACATTAATTATTCAGTGCTGCGTGCAGCACAGGAAGGCATTTATCCCGACCATCATATGGAGCCGGTGGACTACGCGTATCGGCTGCGCTACTTCGACAAAGTGGGCGACAAATATGCGATCAAGAAGTCAGTGAAAGAACTCGTCCAATTCGACTTTCACAATCTGAAAACTGAATTCTTGCCGCAGCGTAATGACGTGATCTGGTGCCGCAATGTGATGATCTATTTTGATGAGGCAGAACAGAAGCGGCTGATCAGTAAGTTTTATCGTTGTTTGAATCCGGATGGATATTTGTTCATCGGGCATGCGGAGTCGTTATTCGGATTGAGCGACAAGTTCCGCATGATCCATGACAACAACGGCACGGCGTATCAGCGTATTGAGGTAGCGGGTTGAGCTTCTTCTCCGAAGATCGGGTATCTGAACTCAAAGACTTGTTCTTTGAAAGCGCTACGGAGCTACTCCAGGCGCTTAATGAACAAGGCTTGGAGTTGGAACGGCGTCCGCAAGACGCGGAGGTGGTGCGGTCCGTGCGCCGGACTGTGCACACCCTCAAGGGAGATTCTGCCGCATGCGGTTATACCGCTCTCAGCGATCTTGCTCATGAACTTGAAGATGCGTTGACGCCCGAATTGGCAAAGGCACGCGGCAAGCGTGTAGCAGAAGTCGTTTTGAGCGCTGCCGATATTTTTCAAGACATGCTGCGGGCTTATCGGAAGAACGCGGAACCGTCGAGTGGAGCGGGACTGTTAGACGAGATCCGGGCGCTGGTGAGCAAGACTGAAGCTCCGGAATTGGTCGTTCTAACGCCGGCGAAGAAGGCGATAGAAACGTTTGAGTGGTCAGAATACGAAAAGATCCTGCTGCAAGATGCAGGACGGCGGGGCTTGAAGGTTTTACAGGTCTCTCTGGCCGTCGATCCGAACTGCAACACGCGCGCGATAGCATGGCAGATGGTGAAAAACACCTTCCAGGACTTGGGCACTGTGCTGCTCATGTTGCCGGAAGATGCGGCGAGCATGGAAAAGGTGGATAACCTGTTCGCGGCAATCGCGAGCAGCTTCGACGAAACACATATTGCAAAGAAATGCCGCATTCCTATGGTCATCTGCGATGTCTTCGTGGAGCGCTTCGGGGCTGCCGACGCCGCGCAGGTTGCGGCACCAGTTGTAGAAGAGGTGGTCACAACCAAAGCCAACGCTTCCCTTCCTGTTGAGGAAGTAGCTAGCGAGAGCGAACCCGAAATCGGTGCGGCATCGATCAGCGCGGCACCGGAAAGTACACTGCGTGTGGACGCGGAAAAGATCGACGCCGTGCTGAACCTTGTCGGCGAGCTGATCATCGGAAAATCAATGCTGACGCAAAGCATCAGCGAGTTTGACAAGAAATTCGGACGGGATCCGCTGCATGCGAAGTTCGCGGATGTACTCGGTTTTCAGGCACGAGTGCTGGCGGACCTGCAAAAATCGGTGATGAAAGTCCGAATGGTGCCGGTGGAACAACTTTTCCGGCGCTTTGGACGCATTGTGCGCGATGTGGCGAAAGCCTGCGGGCGCGAGGTCAGGCTAGAACTCGCAGGACAAACTACGGACCTCGACAAGAGCATTCTCGACACGCTGGCCGAGCCCATGGCGCACTTGGTGCGCAATGCGATCAGCCACGGCATTGAGAGTCCCGACGAACGGGTTGCGGCCGGCAAAGAGCGCTTCGGCACTATCAAACTGAACGCCTATCACCAGGGCAACAACGTGGTGATCGAAGTATCCGACGATGGACGCGGTATTGATCGCGAAAAGGTCGTAAAGAAAGCAGTCGAACGTGGGATTATCCAGGCGGGCGAAGCCAAGAACCTGACGGAAGGCGAAGCACTCAATCTGATCTTTCATTCAGGATTGAGCACTGCGGAGGAGATAACGTCGGTTGCCGGGCGCGGCGTGGGCATGGATGTGGTCAAGACGGTGCTAGACCGCCTGAAAGGCTCGATCGCGATCGAGACCGAGGTCGGACAGGGTTCAACCTTCTACTTGAAGGTGCCCCTCACGCTGGCCATCATCAAGGCATTGATGTTCCGCTCGGCCCAGAAGCTGTATGCGGTGCCACTCACTTCGGTGGTTGAGATCATTCGCGCCACCGAGGCAGAGATACACAAAGTGGACCAGCACGAAGTTCTGCGCCTGCGTAATGAAGTGTTGACTTTGGTGAGGTTGAATCGGTTGGCAGCGCAAGCGGAAAAGACATCGAAGATATTTGTGATAGTTGTCGCGATAGGCGACCGGAAGTTCGGATTGCTGGTGGACAAACTCGTAGGCGAAGAAGAACTGGTCATCAAAGCGCTCGACCATCACTTGGTATCGACCGAACTAGTCAGTGGCGCTTCCATCTTGGGCGATGGGACTGTGGTCCTGATCTTAGACGTGCAAGCTGTGGTCTCAAAGTTGGGCCGGGCAAGAACGCAAGATATCAAAAGCGCAGGAGCCATGGCATGAGCAGTCCGGTGAGAGTCTTAGTGATCGACGATTCAGCGCTGATGCGCAAGCTTATTTCGCAGATGCTGGCCCAAGACCCGTCGATCGAAGTTGTGGGCACAGCCATGGATGGCGAGTTCGGACTGAAGAAGATCGAAGAGCTGCGCCCGCATGTGGTGACCGTGGACCTCGAGATGCCGCGCATGGATGGCATGGAGACACTGCGTCATATCACGCGCAAACACCATTTGCCGGCGATCATCGTCAGCTCGCATAGCCAGGAAGGCGCATCATCAACATTCAAGGCCTTGGCGCTGGGAGCATTCGATTTTGTCGCGAAGCCACGCGACGGCAGTTCGGCACACATGGTGGACATAGCCGCGGAGTTGATCGCGAAGATCAAAGCAGCGGCCAAGTCGCAACCGCGCATCAACACTGCGCCTACATTCTCGCTGCCCAAGATCCAGAAGGCAACGCAGCCGCCTACGGCACCTCCCTCGCGCATGGTTGCCATCGGAATATCGACTGGTGGCCCGAATGCGTTGCAAGACTTGCTCAGCAAATTGCCGGCGGAGTTTCCGGGAACGATATTGGTGGTGCAACACATGCCAGAAGGCTTCACGGAGATGTTTGCCCGACGCCTCAACGAGTCTTGCGCGATACACGTGAAAGAGGCGCAATCGGGTGACATTCTTCAAGCCGGTCGCGCGCTGATCTGCCCGGGCAACAAGCATATGCGCGTGCGCAAGATGCCGTTGGGTGACGTGGTCCTGTTAAGCGATGAAGATCGCGTGAACGGGCACCGGCCATCGGTGGACATACTTTTCCATTCCGTGGCGCAAGAATTTGGGCCTCGAGCAGTCGGCGTGATCATGACAGGCATGGGTGAAGACGGTGCCGAGGGTCTGGGTGCGATGAGAGACAACGGAGCCGTCACGATCGCACAGGATGAAGCTTCTTGCGTGGTGTTCGGAATGCCCAAGGCAGCGATCGAGCGAGGTTATGCGCAAAGGGTTGTGTCGTTGGATATGCTGCCGAACGCGATCATGGTTCAGTGCAACACGAAGTCAATGGCAAGTGTTTAAGAACAGTTTCAGTGTTTAGGACGGATGCACGGGGAATAAGGAGAAGTCATTATGTTCGACACGTTAGTGCGAAAAGACCGCAAAGCGATCCGCTACCTGGTGGTGGATGATTCCGTGTTCGCACGCAAGAACATCATCAAGATGTTGGAGCAATTCGGCGGCGAGCTCGCGGGCGAAGCCGGTGATGGCTGCACGGCAATCACTGAATACGACCGCGCCAAGCCGGACGTAGTGCTCATGGACATCACGATGCCGCAGATGGAAGGCATTGAGGCGGCGGAGAAGATCATCCGCAACCATCCCGAGGCGCGCGTGATCATGGTCTCTTCTGTCGGCTACCAGGAGAACATCGTGGCTGCGTTGCAGAAGGGCGCGAAACATTTCGTGCAGAAGCCGGTCAAACCGGAAGTCCTGTACGAGGTCATCAAGTACGTGATGGGCGAAGAGGCCGTGTCCATGCAGGGCGCAGCCGCGGGAGACGCACAGTAATGAAGATGGAATTGATCCAACCCTTCATCAATGCCGCCGACGCGGTATTGGCGGAAACGCTGCAATGTCAAACGAGCATTGGCGACGTGAACATGGAAGAGGAGGCGTACCGCCGCAAAGGTACGGCTGTCCTCATTTCAATCCATGGTGACATTGAAGGCCGCGTCATCCTGGACATTGACGGAAAGACAGCGGCTGCCATCGCCACTGCGCTAGCCGGCGAACCGGTCAGCGAATCCGACCAGGTCGTGAAAGAGACCATGTTCGAGCTCGCGAATCTGATCATAGGCAATGCCGTGACTACATTGAACGACCAGGGATTCCGTTTCAAGATCGAGCCGCCGCAACTGCATACCGATGCGCAAGGCATCACCGGAAACGAAGAGACCGAGGCGCTGGTGATGTGCCTGGACACACCCAGTGGCAGCGTTTATCTGAATATCGCCATGCATTACAACCGACGCAGGAAGACGGAACGCGAGGCAGTGGTCGGGAGATAACCAGGATTGAAACAGTAAGACGGGCGGGGATAATTCCCTGCCCGTTTTGTTTTAGAAAGGCGATATTGAGGCGTAGATCGGGGATTGGCCTGTCGGAACCTGCAACGTGGTAATCACGCTATCGTTCGAGGTCTGAATCACGCTGATGTTTCCCGAAGCATTGTTAGCGGTGTAAACCTTGGTGGAATCGGGCGAGGAGATTATGGCTACCGGCGCGGCGCCGACCGGGATCGTCTTGGCGATGGTATTGCTTAACGCATTGATGACAATCACCGAGTTACATCCTGTACCGGCAACATAAGCGCGCGAGCCGTCGGCTAGGACCGTGATGGTGGGAGTAATCGGAATATTGTTGGTGCCCACTGGATTAGGTGTGCAACCGGCTGGCAATGGAATATTGACCACGGAGTTGGCAGTGGGAGAGTTTGGATCAGCATTGATCACGCTGACCGAATTACTGCCGGGGTTCGTAACCCACAACTTGTTGTTGGCCGCGTCGAAGTAGGCGTAATTCGGGGCTGAGCCCACAGCGGGGCTGGCCACAACCGTGTTCGTTGACGGGTCAATCACAGATACGTTGTTGCCGGTGTTGTTGACGGAGAAAATACGCGTTCCCTTAGTGTTGACCGTGAGATAGACAGGCGAGCCACCCACAGGGACCGGGGTACTTCCAACCAGGATCGCGTTTGTACCCGTGTCGATGACGCTGAGCGTGTTATCGCCCTTATTTGCGGAATAAAGCCTCGTGCCATCCGGCGTACCCACAAGACTGACCGGAGTGTTGCCAACCGGGATCTCGGCTGTGACAGCCGTTGGATTGCCGCTTGTAGTGACGACGGCGACGTGCGCACATGGTGTCGTGGTGCAAGAGGCAGAATCAATCCTCGAGCCCGACTCGGCCACATAAACCGCCCCCGCGACGTTTGAGTAAGCAAAGACCGGTATCGAACCCGTGGGCAGCGAGACAAATATCGGAGGCTGGGCGGTGCTGGGAGAGATAGTCGGGTAAATGCTGATGCTTTCCTCAGCGCGGTTCACTACGACGGTGAACCCGCTGGTAGTCAGTACGGCGACTTGGACGGGGTCTCTGCCGACTGTCACCTGCCCGACGTTAGTGTCACCAGAGACATTGACGTGGAGAGTTTGGCCTTCCGGTGAACCTACAGCGGCTCCGCCGGTAGAGAGGAACACGGCCTGGCGCGGTGATTGTGGCTGTCCACCTGGCTGGATGATAGGAATGGCGATGGGTCTGAATGTGTCACCGCAGCCAATGTTGAAAACCACAAAACAAACAATGGCCGCTAACGCAGCCCTGGACTTAAAGCGCATTCCCGCTCCTACCGCAAAATTATGAGTGCAAACACTTAATTGTAAATAGAACGGGCGATACGCGCTAGTTTGCGCGGCGGAATCTGGTTGGACTCAAGCAGCTTTGCGGGAATGTTTCTTGCCGTGCTTTTCTGCGTGCGCCGCGGTCTTTTTCTCTGACGTAGCCGGCTTCTTTCCTGCCTTGCCGGATTGGGCAAGGCTAGCCTTCAAGGCTTCCATGAGGTCAACGACAGGCGCCGGCTTCTTCGGCTTTTCGACGGCGGTGACTTCTTCCCCTTCTAGTTTGGCTGCGATCATTCTCTTAAGATTTTCCTGGAAGGAGTCAGAGTACTGTTCGGGCTTCCAATCACCGGAAAGAGCGTTCACAAGCTGGGTGGCCACTTTCAATTCGGCCGGTTTGACTTGAACCTTAAGATCACCAAAACCTTCGACCTCGCGGACTTCATCGGCATAGTACATGGTGTGAAGCATGATGCCGCCATCGGATGGGCGCAGGATCACGGTGTATTCGCGATTATGCATCGTGAGTTTAGCGATGCCGTAGAAACCGGTCTCTTCCAGCGCCTTTTCGAGTAGAGCGTAGGGCTTGCGTCCGGCTTCTTCCGGCATGAGGAAGTAAGACGATTCAAAGTAAACGGGATCGATCTGGCTTGCCGGGACGAACTCGAGGATCTCCATCGCCTTGGCGGTCTTAGGTTCGATCTTCTTGATCTCTTCCGGCTCGATGACCACGTACTCGCCTTTGCGGAACTCATAACCTTTCACGACCTCACTACGGTCGATCACTTTGTCTTCGGCTGGGCAGGTGAGTTGCTGCTTTACGCGCACGAGGTCGTGACGATGCAGCATGTGGAATGAAACATTTTCACTGCGCGCCCCGGCAAAAAGACGCACCGGCATAGAGATGAGTCCGAAGGTAAGGTATCCGCTCCAAAGAGAGGCCATAGCATTTGGTAGGATGCAGATGGGAAAGGGGCTGTTTGCCGGGGATGAGACCAAGAGGCAGGCTGATTGATGCCATTGCAGTCTTTGCCGCCCTTGGTCTAGCCGGTTTAGCTGCGCTATCGCCGTGGCCTATCGCTAGCATTCCGGCAGCACTGCTGGTGTCTGCCTCATTCGCCGTGGCTGCATGGTTGTTACGGGGAGTGGATATTAGCGGGGCGATCGCTGGAACAGGCGCAGCGTTCGTCTTTTATCGTTTGGGCGGTTGGCGTCTTTTCGCCGTTCTTCTGATTGTTTTCGTTCTTACGCTTGCGGCCACTAAGGTCTCGTCCCGAAGAGAGGCTGGCGGTCGAAGCGCGTCTCAAGTAACCGCTAACCTGGTCGTCTCGATGGTCGTGCTGTTGTATCCCGGGGCCGGTACTTACACCGTAGCGCTTGCTGTCCTCAGTGAACTCGCGGCTGATACTGTCTCCAGCGAGATAGGCGAAGCTTTCGGTGGAGAGCCTCGCTTGATCAGCACCATGCGAAAGACTTTGTCTGGGGCAAACGGGGGAATCACTCTGGTCGGCACAGCGGCTGGGGTCACGGCTGCACTATTGGTGACGATTTCAGCTTGTGCATTGCAGCTTCGCGGATTCCACCTCTGGGTACCTATTGTTAGCGGAGTGGTGGGCATGTTGGCAGACAGCCTATTTGGCGCCACCCTGGAAAATTGTGGCTGGTTGAACAACGACGCGGTAAACCTGCTGGGCACCGCCTGTTCGGCAGCAGTCGCATTTGGCCTCTTCAGGCTGCTAGTCCGCGCCCCACTTTAACAGCGTAGCGCCGACGGTGAAGCCGGCACCGACCGACGCCATGAGTACCAAGTCGCCTTTCTTGAGGCGCCCCTGTTCACGCGCGGTCCCCAAAGCCAGAGGGATCGTTCCCGCCGTTGTGTTTCCGTACTCGCCGATATTAATAATGATGCGTTCTTCCGGCATGCCCAGTCGTTCTGCCGCTGACATGATGATGCGGCGATTGGCTTGATGCGGAACAAAGAGATTTATGTCTTTTCCAGTAAGGCCGTTGCGCTTGAGCAGAGTTTCTGATGCTTCCGCCATTTTACGGACCGCATACTTGAACACTGCCTGACCATCTTGGTGAACATAATGCATTTTCTTATCGACAGTCTCATGCGTAGCGGGGCGCTTGCTGCCGCCGGCCGGCATGTAGAGCGAGCATCCGCCGGAACCATCCACTTCGTGCGTGAAATCCAGCAGAATGTTGGGATCATTGGGCTCTGCGGCTTCCAGCAACACCGCCCCCGCCCCATCGCCAAAGATGATGCACGTGGCGCGGTCTTCGTAATTGATGATGGAAGACATGACATCCGCGCCGATCGCCAGGACTTTCTTATGTGCTCCCGTTTGAACGAACTGCGCAGCAGTTTGCAGCGCATAGAGAAAAGCTGAACAGGCGGCGGATACGTCGAAGCCCCATGCCCCTTTGCATCCCAGGCGGTCTTGGACCAAGCAAGCGGTGGAGGGAAACAGCATGTCTGGCGTAACAGTGCCGACGACTATCGCCTCAATCTCCGTGGGCGCGATTCCCCGCTTTTCAAGAATTTGCTTGCAGGCTTCGACGGCAAGGTCGGATGTTGATACCCCCTTGTCCACGATGTGGCGCTGTTTGATGCCGGTGCGTTCGGTGATCCATTGGCTGGTGGTGTCCACCATTTTTTCCAGGTCCTCATTGGTGAGGAGCTTAGGTGGAACGTAAGTGCCGAGGGCGGTGATCTTTGCACCGATCAAAGGTTTCAATGAACACTCCTTAGTCAAGACTGATTATTCTGAACCACAAAAACGAAGGTTGTCTAGATAGCGGGGAGTGCGCTCGACGAGCGCAAAAGGAAAAAGCCAGATACCGGGGACCCCACTGCACACGCACTAGCCCGTTACCGTTGCTTCCTTCCGGACCTGGCGGGGTTGGCGGGATTGCGTCGCGTAGGACCCAGTACCTGACCCAATCGATGATAACACCGTGTTTGCGCTTGTGCGGCGAGTCGGCGCATCCATTCGTCTACAATCTCTTGCATGGCTGCAGGCGGCCACATTCCCGTTATTGCTAGTGATGCCCAGGTTCGTTGGAGGATCCAACGCTACTTCGAATTGTCGCTATTTGCGATGGTGGTGACAGGTTTCGTATCTCTGGCGGGGACGGGGAAACTAGATGCTTTCTCAGTCATCTTCGTGTTGACTGCCCTGGGTGTCCGAACTTTTCTTTTCGCTACGGGCCGAACGCTGGCCGTGTCAGTAAAAACTACTTCCCGGCTGACCATCGCATACATACTTTTCTATTTCTTTGACCTGTTCTTTCTGTCGGGGAGCTTCATCGGACCTCTTGTTCACCTGGTGCTTTTCATCATGGTGGTGAAGCTGTTCTCAGTGCAGACCGAGCGAGACCACGCCTATCTCGCGCTCATTGCGTTCATGATGATCTTGGCGAGCGCCGTACTCACTGTTGACAGCTTCTTCCTGGCAGCGTTCGCGCTTTTTCTCTTATTGACCGTGACCACATCGATCACCATGGAGATGCGGCGCTCGCTGCGACGGTCAGCAGAGCAGCCCGTATCGCACCTGCTGGGTGGCACGGCGACGCCTATCTTAGGACTGGGAAAGTCAGTCTCGTTCACCAGCGCGGTGCTGGTAGTCAGCATCCTTGCAGGAGCGGCGGGAATCTTCTTTGTGCTGCCCCGATACACCAGCAGCTACTTGAATCGCTTTGCCACGCAGAACACGTTTGCTGCGGGATTCAGCAACGACGTTACGCTGGGAGAGATCGGCCGAATACAACAGCTGGACACAGTAGTGATGCATGTAGAGTTCTCACAGCAAACCTCATTGCCGGCGGACCTGAAATGGCGAGGCGTGAGCCTTAACCACTTTGATGGCCGGCACTGGCGCAACACAACGAGTGGCTGGGCGGAGCGTACCTCAGCAGATAATGAACTTGACCTACGGAAGCAACACATCCGCGAGCTGCTTCCCGGCGCTGCTCAGGCTGACTCCCTACCAGGTGAAGCAGTGCATTACCGCGTGGCCGTGCAGCCACTCGGAATGAACGTAATATTCATTCTTCCTGTGGCTTATGCGATCGACGCTGGAGCGCCGCGCGAGTTTCAGGTCGATGGCACCGGCTCGATATCGCTCATCGATCCAACACGACTCGTACGCATCTATCACGGCGATTCACGGCTGGAATCATTAAGCGCAGAACAGAAGGCTGAAACGGCTACTTATGTCCCACCTCGTATCGCTGACCAATACATGCAATTGCCCGGCACACTCGATCCCCGAGTGGCTGAATTGGCAGCGAAATATAGCGCCGGAACAAATACTTTCTACGAGAAGGCACAAGCGATCGAAAGCAAATTGCAGTCTTCCTATGGCTACACGTTGGAGATGCAGGCACCTCCGAACGGCGGCGATCCTCTTGCATATTTTTTATTCGAGCGCAAAAAGGGGCACTGCGAGTATTTTGCCTCCGCCATGGCCATCATGCTGCGCACGCAGGGTATTCCATCGCGCATCGTGAACGGATTCCGCAATGGCGAATACAACGACGTCAGCGGAAGGTACATTATCCGGGCGCGCGATGCGCATTCCTGGGTGGAAGCCTATATCCCTGGTTATGGTTGGGCGACCTTCGATCCGACGCCGGCAGTGCCTGCGGCCGGCGAGAGCGCGTGGTCGCGTCTAGCGCTTTATGCGGATGCGATGCGCGACTTCTGGAATGACTGGATCATTAACTACGACTTTTCTCATCAGGAGACTTTGGGACAAAGATCAATCTCACAAGGGCGGCAATACTTTGAAGCTGTGCAGCAGTGGTTCCGGCAGAAATACCAGATCGCATTGGGCCAAGTGCGTGGGCTGAATCTTACCGTATCGCAGAATCCACGCGCTGTTGGCTGGCGAGCTTTGTTTGTAGCCGTGATTTTGATCTTGTTGCTACGTCTGCGCCGACTGGTTCGCATGGTGAAAGAAGGATTTTTGGCGCGCCGGCCGAGCCAAGCGCCGCAGGCTGCTGCTACTATTTGGTATGAGCGCATGACGCGCAGTTTGAAACGACGCGGCATGGCAAAAGTTCCGCAACAGACTCCACAGGAGTTTGCACGAACTATCAAAACTCCTACTTTACGGCGGTCCGTGGAGATTTTTACGACTCATTACGAGCGCGCCCGTTTTGGCGGTTCGGAAAAAGATGCGGAGAGATTGCCAGAGTTGTTTGAAGAAGTGGAAGTTGCTGCAAAGAAGTAGAACAACTTAGAACCATCCTGTCTTGATCAAAAACATACGATTCGGGGAAAGAATGAAAACCAAACTGAACTATTCATCGGTGGCGGAAGTATCGGCCGAATGTGTTGCGGTTGTTGTGCTCGATCACAATACCGATAAAGGTAAAGAGGCCAAGCCGCAGGCAAGGCTGGCATGCGCCGATAAGAGCGTTGTAAGTTCCGCGGAGGGCGTTATTGCAAGCGGCGACATTACTGCGAAGGCATTAGAGACAACGTTGATCCATGCGCCGCAGGGAATGAAGGCGAAGCGGTTGTTGATCATCGGCGGCGGGAAGGCAGCCAAGTTCTCGGCCGATGACCTGCGCAAGATCGCCGGAACCGCTGCGCGTTTCGTGAAAGGCAAGAACCTGAAATCGGTAGCAATCGCTATTCCGGACGGCACTTCTGTTTCGGCAGATGCCGCCGTTCGGGCGATAGTCGAAGGTGCGTACGTCGGCGACTTTGACCCGAACTACTATGCCAGCGATCGCCGCGACCAGAAGCTGAATGAGGTTGAGATCGTGGCTTCTTCTTCTGCGGATAAGAAGACGTTGGAGACTGCGCTGGAAACCGGAAAGGCGTTTGGCGAAGCGCAAAACTTCACTCGCGACTTGGTCAATGAACCCAGCAACAAGATGACACCTACTGTCATGGGACAGCGCGCGAAGAAGATGTGTGATGAAGCTGGATTGAAATGCGAAGTCTACGGCGCGGAAAAACTTCACGAACTGAAGATGGGTTCCTTCTGGAGCGTGTCACAGGGTTCGGCCGAGCCGCCCGCCTTGATCGTGATGACCTACGAGCCGAAGGGCGCGCCAAGTTCGCCGGTCATCGGACTGGTAGGCAAAGGCATAACGTTCGATACCGGCGGCATTTCCATCAAGCCGGCCGACGGCATGGAAAAAATGAAGTATGACATGGCCGGCGGCGCGACCATGATCGGTGCAATGCGCGCTATCGCGGCACTCAAGCCGAAAGTGAAAGTGATCGGTATCGTGTGCGCGGCGGAGAATATGCCTTCTGGCACCGCACAGAAACCGGGCGATGTGCAATTCGCCATGAACGGGACGGCCATCGAGATCATCAATACCGACGCTGAAGGGCGCCTGGTACTGGCAGATGGTCTCTGCTACGCGCGGCAACTTGGCTGCACGCATTTGATCGATGCGGCAACTTTGACGGGAGCATGCGTCGTGGCGCTCGGAATGGTGCACGCCGGCCTCTTCAGCAATGACGACGAGATGGTCACGCGGTTCCAATCTGCGCAGAAACGCGCCGGGGAGCGCTTCTGGCGGCTTCCGCTGGATGAAGAATACCGCGACATGATCAAGTCAAATATCGCGGACATCATGAACTCCGGCGGGCGATATGGCGGAGCTATCACCGCAGCGAAATTCCTGGAAGAGTTTGTTGCGGACAAGTCGTGGATCCATCTGGATATTGCCGGCGTGGCGTGGATGGAAGAGAACAAACCCTGGATCGCGAAAGGGCCTTCGGGAATCGCCGTCCGAACGATCATTGAGTTTGTGGAAAGCTTTAACTAACGACTCTACATAACTGAAGGCGCTGTGATCCCCATCACACCTAAAGCACGTATTAGTTCCCTGCGGGCGATGGCGGCGGTGGCGAGCAGCGCCTTTTTTCTGCTCTCATCGGCTTCGGTCAGAATGTGGTGGCGATGGTAGAAGTTGTTAAAGCCCTGCGCCAGCTGAAAGGCATATTTGGCCAGATAGGCGGGCTCTGATGTGGCGATGGATTGGTCGATGATGAGCCCTAATTTGGCAGCCGTCAGCCACAGACTCCAGATGTCGTCATTCTCAGAACCAGTGACGATGTTTTCCAGGTCGATGTTCTCGCGTAGGATTGCGTCAGGATCGGCGCCGGCCTTGCGGAAGATGTTACCCGCCCGCACGACGGAGTATTGGCAATAAGGGCCGGTTTCGCCTTCGAAACTCAACGCTTCCTTGAAGTCAAATGCGATCACGGAGTTCTTTGTGAACTTCAACATGAAATAGCGCAATGCGCCAATGGCAACATGTTGCGCGATGGTGTGGCGTTCTTCGTCGGCGATTTCAGTGCGTCGCAGATCGACTTCTCGCTTTGCGGAAGCAATCAGGGCATCGAGCAGATCATCGGCCTTTACGCCGAAGCCTTTGCGTCCTGAAACTTCGATAAACGCGCGCGCCTTATCTTCTTCGAGCAGATCGTAGCCGAGTTCCGCGGCGCAGCGCGGCGTAAGCGCGACCATCTCGTATGAGAGGTGCGTGTAGTGCGCGGCTTGTTCGGCGTAGCCGAGCAGGCGCAGTGCTTCGATGACGTTGTTCTGCGGATCGGCCTGGCGGGCGTCGATCACGTTATAGATAGCAGAGACGCCGCCGAAGTGTGGATGATCCGCTTCGCCGGACTTTGCTGAGATCCAAACCTCGTGGCCCTTGGGATAATCCGGGTTCGGCGCGTAATGGAAGAAGCGCCTGTAACCGAAGTCGCGACCAAGCAAGCCAAATTTCCAGAGGTGGTAAGCGATGTCTTTGCCGACATAAGTGACCGTACCGTTCGAGCGAACGATGATCTTGGCATCTTCGTCCGGGCCTGATTGTTCCGCTGCTTCGGAGTCCGCGGCCTTTGTGCCGGCACGCTTCATTACCCAGCAGCCCTTGTTCTTCCCTTCCATCTCAAGGTAAAGAACGCCCTTTTCTTTGAGCTGCGCGAAGGCTAAATCCCAGAAATGAAGCGAGAGTATCTCGCTCTCGCGGGGAAGAAAGTCGTAGTAGATACCGAGACGCTGCATGGTCTCGAGGTGGCGACGGAGAATCGCGGTGGAGAGGATGTCGGCAATCTCAGCGGCCTCATTATTCCCCGCTTCAATCTCATGCAGCATCTTGAGGCGCGTTTGCTTGTTTTCAGGACTCAGCTCATACCAGCCGGAGACTTTCGCGTAGAGGTCCCAGCAGTAGTAATCGATCGGCTGATTGCCGCGGGGCGCCGGGTCAGTGATGAGGCGCTCGATCTCGCCCTTTGATTTTTTCTCGAGATACATCAAACCGACAACGACGTCAGCGACTTGGACGCCGGTGTTATCAATGTAATTCTGCACGTCTACGTGGCGTCCGTCCGCGCGAAGGAGACGGACGAAGGTGTCGCCGAGGATCGCATTACGAAGGTGTCCGATGTGCGCGGCTTTGTTGGGATTGATGCTGGTGTGTTCAACGAGAATCTTTTCGCCGGTCGGCGCCGATTCGGTGGACCCACTGACAATCTTTTTCGCTAGTTGAGCACGATCCACGCGTGCGTTGATATATCCGCCACCCGCAACTTCTAATCTCTCAATTCCGGGGATCGGGCCGATATTCGCCACAATCTCCTCGGCGATCTTGCGGGGCGCTTTACGCAGTTTTTTCGCGAGTTCAAAGCAAAAGGTGAGCGCGTATTCACCTAACTCGACCGAAGGCGGTTGCTCCACGGGAATGTTTTTAAGTTCAACCTGGTATTGCTTTTGCAGGAAGGCACGGACATGCTGGACGAGTTGAGACTGAAGCTCTCTATACACTGACAAGGACCACTTTCAAGGGCAAGAATAACAACAATCGACGCGCACGCTGCGGTTGTAAGTCACTGATTAACAGGCGATTATAACAAAGCGACAGAAACACTCACGTTTGACGCAATCGAGTCCGCTTCCATAAGATTAAGTGTCGGCGCCGCCCCAAAATGACTTCACGCCAGAAGTTCTACATCACCACACCCATCTATTACGTGAACGCCAGGCCACACATTGGCCATGCCTACACCACCATTGCGTGTGACGCGATCGCGCGGCAACAGCGCATGGCGGGCTTCGATACTTATTTCCTGACCGGCACAGACGAGCACGGACAAAAGATCGAGCGTTCCGCCAACGCTGCGGGAAAGAGTCCGAAGCAATTCGTGGATGAGGTTTCCGCCGAGTTCCGCGCGCTTTGGGACAAGATGGGAATCAAGTACGACGGATTCATCCGCACGACGGATGAACACCACAAGCGCGGCGTGCAGGAGATGTTCAGGCGTATCCGCGATAACGGGTACATCTACAAGGCGAAATACACGGGTCAGTACTGCGTTTCGGACGAATTGTATGTGACTGAAGGCGGCCCGGGCACGCCGTGCCCTATCTGCGGGAATCCGACGGAGACGGTCAGCGAAGAGAATTATTTTTTTAAGCTCTCAGCATTCCAAGACAAGCTGCTGAAGCTTTACGCGGACCAGCCGGAGTTGATTCGTCCAGAGACACGGCGCAATGAGGTGATCTCGTTCGTAAAGGGCGGTCTGCGCGACTTATCCATTAGCCGCGCAAGTTTCAAATGGGGCATTCCGGTACCCGATGATCCAGCGCACGTGATCTACGTCTGGATGGATGCGCTTTCGAATTACTGCACGGCAGTCGGTTTTGGCTCGCCGGACAAACGCGACCACGATATGTTCGCGAAGTATTGGCCAGCGGACGTTCACATGATCGGCAAAGAGATCGTGCGCTTTCATTGCGTGTACTGGCCGGCATTTTTGATGGCTGCGGGCATCGAACTGCCAAAGGCGATCGTCGCGCACGGCTGGTTATTGTTCGAAGAGAGCAAGATGTCAAAGACACGCGGGAACATCGTGCGCGCAGAGACCATCATTGATGTGATGGGTAATGACGCGCTGCGGTACTTTCTGCTACGTGAGATCGTCTTCGGACAGGACGGCAGCTTCTCATTCGACGCACTCGTGCAGCGGTACGATTCTGACCTGGCCAATGGCTTAGGGAATCTCAGCAGCCGGACGCTGACAATGATCCAGCGCTATTTTCAGGGAAAGATTCCCTACCCTTCCGCGGCTGAGCGAACTGCGGCGGACAAGAACATCGCGACGCTGGCTGACAGCGTGATCAAGAACTACAACCAACTGTTTGGCGAGTACCAGTTCTCACGTGCGTTGGAAGCGGCGTGGTCTTTGGTGGGCGCGGTAAATAAATATATTGTTGAGCAGGAACCCTGGGTAGTTGCCGACAAGACCGACGAACAAGGGCGCTCGCGACTGGCAACAATTTTGTACACGGCCGCGGAAGCGTTGCGCGTGGTCACGGCACTCGTCCACCCTGTGATCCCGGAATCTACACGGAAGATCTGGGCGCAATTGGGATTGGCGAAGATCGAACAGGTGAATCCGCAGGCACTGAAATGGGGAGACCTTACGCTGGGCGCGAACTTGGGCACCATCGAACCGGTTTTTCCCCGGTCAGAAAAGAATGCAGTTGAAAGGATGCAACAGATGGAACAAGAGAGAGCGGGCGGCGCAAAGCCGGACTCGACGCAGGAACCTGCCGGAACAGGCGCAGTCGCTGGACAGCCGGCGACGCAGGCAGCGGGTGGTCCCGCGCCGAATGCAAATGCACCCAGCTTGTCGCCAACAGCGAAACCCGCACCAATTTCCATCGATGACTTTGCGAAGATTGAGCTGCGAGTGGGCCAAGTCAAAGTAGCAGAGAAGGTGAAGGGCGCAGACAAACTTTTACGTTTGGAAGTGGATATCGGAACGGAAGTGCGCCAGGTTGTTGCGGGCATCGCTCTTGCATATGAGCCGGACTCGCTCATCGGCCGCAAGGTAGTAATTGTTGCGAACCTTGCACCGCGCAAGCTGCGTGGGCTGGAGTCGAATGGCATGATCGTTGCGGCCTCTATCGGAGAGCAAGGATCACCGGTGTTGGCTGGATTCCTGGAAGACGTGCCGGTAGGCGCACGGCTTAAGTAGCGGGGCACAGAATGTACGTCGATTCGCATGCACATCTGGAGATGGAGCAGTTCAACGCCGATCGAGCGGCGATGCTGCAGCGCGCGAAAGATGCCGGCGTAGAAAGCATTCTGGCCATCGGGAGTGGCACGGGACCGGGTTCACTGGATTGTGCGATCCATCTTGCCACACAGAATCATGGCATTTACGCAAGCATTGGCATTCATCCGCACGAGGCAAAGCTGGCGACAGATGCGGATTTTGTCGAGCTGGATGGTTTGGCAAAAAGTGAACATGTGATCGCGTGGGGAGAGATAGGTCTCGATTACTACTATGACCATTCGCCGCGCGATGTGCAGAAAGACGTCTTCCTGCGACAGATGAAGCTGGCGGCGCAGAACTCGCTACCCGTCATTATTCATTGCCGTCCGTCAGAGAATACCGAAAACGCGTGGGACGATACGATTGCCATGCTCCGTGAACATTGGGCGCCGACAAAGCTGGGCGGCATCTTGCATTGCTTTACGGGAACTCTGGCGCATATGCGCGCGGCGCTGGAGATCGGGTTCATGATCTCATTTTCCGGGAACGTGACCTTTCCTAAAGCACAAAACATCCGGGACGCCGCTAAGGAAGTGACGCTGGACCGGATGTTCATCGAGACAGATTCTCCGTTCCTTGCGCCAGTGCCGAACCGAGGAAAGCGCAATGAACCAGCGTTTGTGGTTAATGTGGCAGAGAAGATCGCTGAAGTCCGCGGCGTTACAGCGGCGGAGATTGCCCACGCTACTTCGCAAAACTTCTATCGCTTCTTTGGGCTGCACGAGAAAATCAAACAATAGGAAAGAACACATGGCAGCAGACAATTCTTTTGACGTAGTGAGCAAAGTGGATTTGCAAGAGCTGAATAACGCCATTCAGCAAGCACTGAAAGAGATCCACACGCGTTACGACTTGAAAGATTCCAAGTCAAACATCTCGCTGGAAGAAAAAGAAACTGTTGTAGTACTGGCTTCCGCCGATGATTTCAAGCTGAAAGCCGTCACCGACGTTTTCCAAGGCAAGCTGGTGAAGCGCGGAGTTTCCCTGAAGGCGTTTAGTTACGGCGCTATTGAACCCGCCGCCGGGGGCACGGTGCGGCAGAAGGCCACTCTGCAGCAAGGCATTGCGGGGGACAAGGCGAAAAAGATCGTGCAGCTCATTAAAGACTCCAAAATGAAGGTGCAGGCGTCTATTCAGGGTGATGTAGTGCGCATCAGCGGCAAAGACCGCGATACACTACAACAAGCCATTGCCCTGCTGCGCCAGCAAGACCTTGGCATCGACCTGCAATTCACAAACTTCCGCACGAATTAAGGATAGATTTGAGTTCGGCTGCCCAACTGACGGTGAAAGAAGTCTTCGACCTGCTGCGCGACGATCTGGCCGCCATTGAGGCTGAGTTCGAGCGGGACACCGTCTCTTCAGTCCCTGCCATCACCGATATAGGCGCGTACCTGCGGGCGGGCGGCGGAAAGCGGATTCGTCCCGCGCTTCTTCTGCTTTCAGCCAAACTCTTGGGATACAACGGACCGGGCGCGGTGCGCCTGGGAGTAGTGGTAGAGATCGTGCATACCGCGACGCTCGTGCATGACGACATCATTGACGAGGCGGAGATCCGCCGCGGACGCCCTTCCGCTAACACAAGTTGGGGAAACTCCCGCTGCGTGCTTGCCGGAGACTGGCTATACATGCAAGCGTTTAAGATCGCGCTGCAGGAACGCAAGCTTAAAGTGCTGGATGTCCTTATCGATCTCACACAACAGATGGTCGAGGGCGAACTGCTGCAGATGGAAAAGCTCGGCAAATGCATTACTCAGCAGGAACACTTCGACTTGATCTTCCGCAAGACCGCCTGCTTGTTCGCAACATCGATGCGTTTAGGAGCGATCCTTGGGGGGGCTAGCGAAGAAGAAGAGCGTCGGCTGGAGGAATATGGGCGCAATCTTGGTATGGCTTTCCAGATCGTGGATGACGTTCTCGACCTTACGGCTTCAGAGGAGATTTTGGGCAAGCCGGTCGCTAGTGACCTGCGCGAAGGTAAGGTGACCATGGCGGTCATCCACGCCCTGGAGCGATGCACGCCCGAAGAACGCGGGTTGATCGAGATGGTGTTGCAGGAACGAGCATTCCAGAGTGTCACTCATTCCCAAATCCTTGAATTACTGCAGCGCTATGGCTCTATCGACGCCGCCCATTCGCGCGCGGCGGAGTATTCTGAGGCTGCGCGAAAGGCGATCTGCACATTCCAAGATTCCGAGATCAAACGCGCACTGCTGTGGGTGCCGGAATTTGTGGTCGAGCGCGAAAAATAGACGCAGTTTCGACGAATCTTTCCTATACATTCCTTCGTATCATGCTTAGGAGCTCTTTTTGGAGGCCCCTATGTTCTGCGATAAATGTGGAGCACCGTTGGGTGCGGGTCAGCGATTCTGCGGCGCATGCGGCAAGGAGATGGCCCCTTCGGGACTAGCTCTTCCCGTCAGCCGACTATCACGGCACCTTCATATCCTTGGCGTTCTGTGGGTGGCATACTCCGCGTTAGGACTCATTGGAGCGGCAGTCCTGCTCGTATTGGGAAAAACTATTTTCGCTCCTGGAACTGGAGTGGTGCACCCTACGCCGGATTTTCCCGGTCTACCTATTTTTTTGCATTCTCTCTTTCACTTCCTGTTTGTGCTCCTTTTGGTCAAAGCTGTCGGAGGCGCGCTTTCGGGTTTCGGCCTGCTGAATCGGCAATCGTGGGCACGGCCTCTGGCGCTCATATGGTCGTTCCTGGCGATGCTGAATGTTCCGTTCGGAATGGCGTTGGGAATCTATACATTGTGGGTATTAATGGGTCCTTCAGCCGACGACGAGTACAGAAGAATCACTGCAGGCGCATGAACTTCCCTGCTATTCTTTTGTGAATGGCGACTGACGGACACGAAGTCGAGATCAAGTTCCGCGTCACTGACTTGAAGGCGCTTAGCGCAGCACTGCGTGCCGCGGGGCTCCGCGTGAAGACGAAGCGCACGCACGAGATGAACACGCTCTACGATTTCCCCAACGGCGACCTGCGCCAGCGTGGCGAAGTGTTGCGCCTGCGCAAGTATGGACGGGTATGGACGCTTACCCACAAAAGCGCAGGCGAACCGGGAAAGCACAAGTCACGCAAAGAGACTGAGACAGAAGTCACGCATGGCGACAAATTGAACGATGTCCTGCTGTCTATAGGACTGCATCCACGGTTTCGCTACGAGAAATTCCGTACCGAATGGACCAAAGGCAAAGGCGACGTGGTTGTGGATGAGACGCCTATCGGCAACTACGGTGAGATCGAGGGTCCGGCAGAGTGGATCGATGCCATTGCAAAGAAGATGGGAATCGCAGAAGAGGATTACATCACTAAGTCTTACTCGGAACTTTTCCTGGAATGGAAGGGTGAGACAGGGCGGACCGCGACCGAAATGACTTGGGCCGCCATTCGAGCGAAAGATCATTCCAGCTAACCTGCTGCGGCAACCCGGTTATTGTGACTTAGTCGCGGACAACTTTCAAAACCCTACAGTGTTTCTTTCACCAAGCCCAATCAGGGCGGGAGGAATACGCACGATGAAACGCATCTTTGTAATGGCGGTCGCGAGCTTCACATTGCTGGTGGGCGCGGCTGTGGCGCAAACCACCACGCCCACCACTCCGCCGGCCCCCGGGCCTCTGCAGCAGGATATCCAGAATGACCGTCAAGACATCAAGCAAGACAACCAAACTCTGAAACAGGAGAAACAACAAGACCGAACTGACGCCCAAAAGTACAAGGCCGACAAAGCCGCCGGCGCTAGTGCGTCTCAGTTGTCTGCTGATCGCGCGCAATTGAAGCAAGATCGCTCGACAACGCGCAAGACGGAAGCTGACATCAACAAAGACAAACGGGACATCAAGAAAGATTATCGGCAGCGCCATCGCCGACATCGTCGCAACGGCTGACCAAAAACAAAAGGCAGAGTCGTAGGAACTCTGCCTTTTCGGTTCGAGTTCTACCTAATCGCTACCGTGGCACTTCTTGTACTTCTTACCTGAGCCGCAGGGGCAGGGCTCGTTAGGCCGCACTTTTTCGCTGGAGCGAACGACTTGCTGCACCTGTGTCGCTTCAACTGAGCCACCGCCGGCCATGCGCGCTTGTTCTAGCTCACGGCGTTTTCGGCGCTGGAATTCAGCTTCCATGTCGTCGATCGAAGTGGCGCGAGGCCGCCGACGGGCCGGTTCGGCTGGCGCTTGTTCGGGCGCAGGTTCAGAAGTGGTCTGTGGTCCCACGACCTGCATGAGGTACAAGTAGCGTACCGTTTCTTCCTGGAACCGCTGCATCATGGCCTCAAACATCTCAAACGACTCGCGCTTGTACTCGACCAGAGGATCTTTCTGCGCGTAGCCACGCAGGCCGATTCCCTCTTTCAAATGGTCCATGTTGAGCAGATGGTCTTTCCACTGCCCATCTAGCACGCTGAGCATGATCATGCGCTCGTGATAACGCATGGCGTCTGGGCCGATAAGGTTCTCTTTAGCGTTGTAGCGTTCGCGCAACTTGTCGAACACTTTATCGCCGACTTCGCTGCGCTCCATCTCTTCAAGCTTCACGTTCTCAGCCGTGAGATCAACGCCGAACCGCGTCAATACCTGCGTGCGGAATGCATTCAAGTCCCACTGCTCGGGATGGACCTTCTCCGGCAGGTACTGGTTCAGCAGATCGCCGAGCATGCTGGAAACGTAGTCTTCCACGATCAAATCTTTTTGGTCGATGCCTTCGAGCAACTGGTCGCGCAAGCCATAGACGGCGAGGCGCTGCTTGTTCATTACATCGTCATATTCGAGAAGGTGTTTACGGGCCTCGAAGTCCTGCGACTCGATGGCGCGCTGCGCAGCTTCTATGCGCTTGGTCATCATGCCGCCTTCGATGGCGACTCCTTCTTCCATGCCGAGGCGTTGCAGCAGCTTGGAAATCCACTCCTTCTGTACGAAGATGCGCATGAGGTCATCTTCCAGCGAAAGATAAAAGCGCGAAGAGCCAGGGTCGCCCTGGCGGCCGGCGCGTCCGCGCAGCTGGTTGTCTATGCGGCGCGCGGAGTGGCGTTCTGTGCCGAGAATATGGAGCCCGCCCACGCGGATAACTTCATCATGTTCACTGTCGGTGTTAGCACGATGCCGATTGAAAGCCTCTTCCCATGCAACGGTGGGCACTTCGAATTCGGTCCCTGAATAGTAAAAGCGGGTCATCGACTCATTGCTAGCTTTGAGCTCGAGTTCGCCGGCAGCGGCATGTACCGCTTGCGCGGTTCCCTTCTTCACTAACTCTTGTTTAGCCAGAAAGTCAGGGTTGCCGCCCAGCAGAATGTCTGTGCCGCGCCCCGCCATGTTGGTGGCAATGGTGATCATGCCGCGACGCCCCGCCTGGGCCACGATCTCGGCTTCGCGCTCGTGATACTTGGCGTTCAACACAACGTGCTTTACGCCTTTCTTTTTCAACAGCTCGGACAAGCGCTCCGATTTTTCTACGGAAGTAGTTCCGACAAGCACCGGCCGTTGTTCTTCGCTCATCTTCTGGATCTCGTCCGCGACTGCGTGATACTTTTCGCGTTCGGTGCGATAGATCACATCCGGGTTCTCGATGCGTAGCAAAGGCTTATTCGGCGGGATGACCATGACGTTCAACTTGTAGATCTTGTCGAACTCGGCGGCTTCCGTGTCTGCCGTGCCGGTCATACCTGCCAGTTTGTTGTACATGCGGAAGTAATTCTGGAAGGTGACCGTAGCGAGCGTCTGGTTCTCGCGCTCGATCTTCACGCCCTCTTTGGCTTCCACGGCTTGGTGCAAGCCATCTGACCAGCGACGACCGGGCATGAGGCGTCCGGTGAATTCGTCAACAATGATGACTTCGCCATCTTTGACTACATATTCGACGTCACGCCGGTAAAGCGCGTGAGCCTTTACCGCAGTCTCAACGTGATGCTTAAGGTCCCAGTTTTCCGGGTCGGCGATGTTTTCAATGCCAAGAAGCTGTTCGACCTTCTCCCAGCCTTGGTCCGTGATTACGGTGTTCCGGTGCTTCTCGTCCACTACGAAGTCGCCGGTATAGCTCAGATCTTCGCCGAAGCCTATCTCTTCACCCTTTTCCAGTTTGGGGATGATCTTGTCCACGCGCGCGTACTTGTCAGTGGACTCTTCGCTGGCGCCGCTGATAATGAGGGGTGTGCGCGATTCGTCAATCAAAATTGAATCGACTTCGTCCACGATGGCGAAGTGATGGCCGCGCTGGACGCGCTCGGCCATGTCGAACTTCATATTGTCGCGAAGATAGTCGAAGCCGTATTCATTGTTAGTGCCATAGGTGATGTCAGAGGCATAAGCTTCGCGGCGTTGGTTGTCGTCAAGGTCATGAACGATCACGCCGACGGTTAGACCTAGGAAGTTGTAGAGTTTGCCCATCCACTCCGAGTCGCGTTTGGCCAGGTAGTCGTTGACAGTGACTACGTGAACGCCCATTCCAGCGAGCGCGTTAAGGTATACCGGCAATGTGGCGACGAGCGTTTTGCCCTCACCCGTCTTCATTTCAGAGATGTTGCCGCGATGCAGTACGATGCCGCCTATCATCTGCACGTCAAAGTGGCGCATGTTCAGCACGCGGCGGCCAGCCTCGCGAACCACCGCGAAAGCTTCGGGCAGGACATCATCGAGTGCGTCCTGCAGAGCCTGCTTATATTTGGCTACGAACGAGGGTCCGAACTCATCCGCGGAGGCTTCGTCCTCGGGAGCTTCGTCACCCTCGGGACGTGTCTTCTTGAGCTTGCTGGCGGTGGTACGGGCTACCCTTTCGGCCCCCAAGTCCCGCTCTAAAGAAGCCTGGATCCGGCGTTTGAATTCGTCGGTCTTGGCGCGTAGTTGCTCATCAGAGAGCTGCTGCATCTGGCTCTCGAGACCGTTGATGCGATCAACCAGCGGACGTATCCGCTTGATCTCACGGTCATTGCTGGTGCCAAAAACCTTGGATAAAACGTCGCCTATCAATAGATGGGTCCTTTATTCTAGGGAGGGGCACGGCAACACAGCTAACCCCTTAAAAAGCCTAACATATTGGATGCAGTGGGACAGTGGCGGTCGCAATGTATCGCGCAACCAGGCGGCGGCCGAGTGACCAGACAAAAATCTTTCTACCCGCCACCGGAAAATCTCCCCGAGAGGACGTTATCCCGCTAGGATTCCTTCAACAAACAGGAGAACAGCAGCGATGAGGGTTGGGGTTAGTCTAGCGTTGTGCGGAGTGCTTGCAGGATCGGCGGTGTGCCAAGGGCAGATGGTTATGCAAGGGCAGCCGCAGAGAAATTTGGAAGTTAAAGAGAAGGCGCCGGAGACTCCGGAAGCGAAAAAACTGAAGGAAGAGAACGAGCGCAAAGCCAAAGAGCTGCTGCAACGCGCTTATTCCAATACCAAAGACCTCTCAGAGTCAGACCGTGCTGCGATCCTGGCACGCCTTTCGTCTTCTTCAGCGCGGGTGATGCCGGACCAATCCAAAGCTTGGGCGGACGAAGTCTTTCAGATCACTCAAGGACTGACCAACGATAACTTCCGCGGCCAATATGAAATGACGGCTCTGTTGGCTACCGCCGAGACCGACCCTGACCATGCCTTGCAACTTCTGCTCCGGATGTCACCGCCGCTTACAAATCAAGATGGCAATCCGGTGCCTGACCTTCGCGGACCGGCAGCATCGGGCCTGTTCCAGAGGTACTTCCAGAAGAAAGGAGAAGCTGGTTTGCCGGCTTTGCAAGCCACAGCACGCCAACTTGGCGAAGATGGACATTATCCGTTTATGGCGATGGGACCTATCATTCGCCAGATGAATCAGAAAGACCCTGACAAGGCTCAAGCTTTGGTGAATGAGGCGCTCGTTTATTTTCCGCGCTTGCAGCAGAATGACAATTCCGGCCAGCAGATCGCTATGTTCCTGCGGATGAACCAGGCCATGATCTCAAAGCCGGTTATGAAAGATATTCTCACGCAACTTGTGGACAAGGCCCTGGCAACCAAGAAAGACTCTGACAACGGCTTGACCACGACCATTTCCACCAACGGGAATACGGCGACTTTGAAAGGCATGTCAAACCTAATGATGTTCCAGCTCATGCCATTGATCAATGAAGTCGATCCCGAATGGGCCAAGAAGCTGGAGAACGATAACGAACAATTGCGTAATGCGGTCATCGCTCAGCAGAATTCACCCAATGGCAATAACCGCGTGCAAATCGGGATGGTGATGGGAAATGGCCCCTTGAATCAACGCGGGAACCCCATGGACCCGATGAAAGCCATGGAAGTAGATGAGCTAGCTCAAAAGGACCCTATGCGAGCGCTCAAGGCGTCTGACGAGATCAGCGATCCCGTGCTACGAACTGCTACCAGTGTGGCCATTGCCGGAGAGATCAACAACTCCGATCCGGCTCAAGCGGCGAAGCTGGTGAAGAATGCGAAAGACGCGATTGCCGCGACCCCGGAACCGGCAGACAAACTTCGTATTCTCACTGGCCTGGCGCAAGCTCAATCGACCATGAAAGATAAAGATGGCCTGAATACCACAATGGACCAAGCGTTCGCCATGGGAGAAGACTTATATCGCAAGTCCATCGACAAGAATCCTGACGCGGGCGTCAATACGCGTCCAGGGATTGACACGTTGACGCGGCTCGCAGGAATCGGCATCAAGGCTGATCAGGCTGCAACACTCGCGCATATCGATCGCGTTAACGCTGCTCCGCTGCAGACCATGCTTCTGATCTCAGCAGCGGAAAACCTTGATCCCGACATGAAACCTGCGGTCGGCGGCTTTCGCATCATGATCCGCAACTAATCTTGACGACACTCATTTCGCGCGGGGATGGGTGTCGTCATACACCTTCAACACCTGCTTGGCGCTCAATTGCGTATAACGCTGCGTGGTGGAGAGCCGTTCGTGGCCCAATAGGTCCTGGATCGAGCGTAGGTCTGCGCCCTCTTCCAGCATGTGCGTGCCGAAAGCATGCCGCAACGTGTGCGGATGCACGTCTGACGGCAGACCACGCTGAACGGCGACCTGCTTCACCAACCTGCGCACACTGCGATCGGTCAGTCGAGAACCGCGCGCATTGATTAGTAAGGCCATACTGGTTCGACGATTTTTCAGGAGGAAGGCGTCACGAACCGGCAAATATGCCTTCAGTGACTCTGCCGCCATTCCCATCAACGGCACGATGCGTTCTTTTTTTCCTTTGCCGCGGACCAGAATTGATTCCGCTGACCAGTGCACGTCTGAAAGATCGATGCCGACCAGTTCTGAATTGCGAATGCCGCAACCGTAGAGCAGCTCAAAGATTGCTCGATCGCGCTCAGGAAACGACCCTATGTCCGCGAAGTCTCCATCGAGCAAAGTATTCATCTGTTCAATCGTCGGTACGCGCGGAAGATGCTTAGGCAGCTTCGGCGTCGAGACTAATTTCGCCGGATTCTGTTTTACTCTCCCTTCGCGTGCCAGCCATTTGAAGATGGAACGCAGGCTCGCGAGTGCGCGTGCGGCAGAGGGCTTGCTAAGTCCCTGTTGAAAGAGTTCGGAGAGAAATCCGCGAATCAGCAAGTGGTCTATCTCTGACCATGCGACTTCCGGGCCGATGAACTCGGCGAACTTGGCGAGATCCTTCGCGTAGGCGGTGACGGTATGTTCGGAAGCCTTGCGCTCATTGCGCAAGTAGCGAAGGAATTCCTTGACGCCTTTATCCAGCTTGGTGCTCATCGCTTCCCCTTAGCAGCGCGCGGATGATGTTTGGCGTAGATGGACTTCAGTTTATCCATCGCCAGGTGCGTGTAAACCTGCGTGGTGGAGATATCAGCGTGACCAAGAATCGTCTGCACCGTGCGCAAGTCCGCACCTTTTTCGACCATATGCGTAGCGCAGCTGTGACGCAGCATATGCGGACTGGCATGACGGCCGTGTTTGGAGGCTGCCGAGACGATCTGCCAGACACGATTTCTGGTCAGCGCGTGTCCACCCTGCGCGAGAAATAGATGTGGCGATTGCTTGCCACTGGTTAGAACCGGCCGCGCATCCTTGAGGTAGGAAGCTAGACATTCCTGGGCCACTCGACCAAGCGGTACGATGCGCTCTTTATCGCCTTTGCCGCGTACGATCATGCACCCTTCGTCGAGCCGCAGATCAATGTGCCGGGCTGAAGTGATCTCTGACACACGCAAAGCCCCGGCATAGAGGGTTTCCAAGATGGCACGGTCACGTACTTCGATGGCGCGCGCCAGACGTGGACTCTTTGACGCGGACGACTGTTTCGTCAAGACTCTTTCAATCTCTTCGCCCGAAAGCGCTTTGGGCAAAACTTTCCACTGCTTCGGCGAATCGATGTTGAGCGTCGGATCAAGCTTGATCTGGCGGTCAAGCAGCAGATGTTTGTAGAAGTGGCGCAGCGTTGAGATTTTCCGCGCTATGGAACGACCATCGAGTCCATGGGCAGTAAGCTGCTCCAGGAAGCCGCGCACGTCGTCTCGCTTGACTGCCGTGAGACTTCGCTTTTGGCCGAGATAGGCGCTGAAGTCAGTCAGGTCACGCGTGTAAGCTGCGATGGTGAGCGGAGCAAGCCCTTTCTCGACCTTTAAGTATGCGATAAAACCGGTGACAGCACGCGCATTCGGGCCTTTGGACACGCAATCATTTTGCGCGTTATCGGACCCTGAGTACAGTCATCAACTTGAGTCGCCTTAGCGCGCCTTGCGCGCGCGAACCACACTTGGGGTTTTACCACCCGTCTTCTTGGGTTTCGCGGAAGGAGCGAACCTCTCATAGTGTTCCGCCAGTTCTGGAGGCATGTCTTTTGGTTTTGGCAGGTGTTGCTTCAGTTTAAGTACGGGCTCGAACAGGTCGCCACTCTTCTCTACCCTTCCTAACACTTTGTCCGTCAAGAAAACCAGTAGTGAGGCGTCCTTTTTCTTGAAACACTTCTCTACCTCTGCCCACTCCACGGGTGTTGAGACTGTGGGCTGCTCTTTTGCGCGGAGCGAGTAAACGGTGACCGTAGTCTTGTGGTCGTCATTCTGGCTCCAATCGACAAACACTTTGTCAGTGCGCAACACCTTCTTCATGTCTGAGACGACCAAGTCGGGATGCGCGTCTTCTAGCATCCTCGCAACAGCGTGGGCGAATGGTTTCGTGACGTCGTAAGTCACGGCAGTGTTGAGCGGCACATATACCTGCAATCCTTTCGAACCGGATGTCTTAGGAAAGCACTCGAGTCCGAATGAGCCGAAGAGTTGCCGCAACCATAGGCCCACCTGGCAGCATTGCACGATGTCGGCGGGCGGCCCTGGGTCAAGATCGAATGCCAGCACTGTGGGCTGCATCACGTCTTTGGAGAGTGAGAGGGAGGTATGTAATTCCAGGTCCGCCAGGTTCGCCGCCCAGACAAGCGAAGCTCGGTCTTGCAGCATGCAGTAATCGATATTCTCGCCGCGTCCTTCGCTCCATACGGCAGTGGTCTGCAGCCATTCCGGGCGATATTTGGGACAAGACTTTTCGTAGAAGAACATCCCATTCACGCCTTCCGGATAACGCTTCATGGTGAGCGGGCGGTTGTGCAAATGCGGCAATAGGACCGGGGCGATGCGCAGGTAATAGTCGATCACCTGTCCCTTGGTGAATCCGGGTTGCGGATAGAGCACCTTTTCAAGATTTGAGACGGTGATGGTGCGTCCCTCGACTTCGACCGTGGATGTCTTCCTGGCAGCCATAAAATCTCAGATGCTGAACGCCGCGCTAAGGAAGTTTCATCCCGCCACAACATCCCATGGTCCAGCAACATCAAAGCTAGGCGGATGACTATGCCTGAGAAACGTATAGAAAAGCGACGCCGCGAAGATTCTGCCAAAGTGCCGGTGAGCAGTTCCCTGCCTCCGGAGTTCGCTCCGGAACAGGAACATGCGTTTCGCGAGTCGCTGGACATCATGAACAAGAGTGGTGTGCCATACGCCGTGTCAGGCGCTTTTGCGTTGCACGAGCACACCGGCATTTGGAGGAATACCAAAGACATCGATCTCTTTTTGCCCACAGAGCACCTTTTGCCGGCGCTGGAATGCTTCAAACAGAACGGCTACGAAACGGAAGTTCCCGACCCGATATGGCTAGGAAAGGCCTGGCGCGGTGGTTACTTTATTGATCTCATCACGGGCATGAGCAACGCCATCATACAAGTGGACCAGAGCTGGATCGACCGATCTCTGAAGACTGAAGTGCTTGGCGTGGAAGTGCCCGTGCTGGCGGCGGAGGAGCTCATCGCATCAAAGATCTTTGTCACGCGTCGCGAGCGCTTTGACGGCGCAGACGTCGCTCATTTGATCTATGCCACTCGCGATTCACTGGATTGGGACCGCGTATTCCAGCTAGTAGGTGACCATTGGGAGATATTGTTGTGGTCGCTGATCTTTTATCGCTATGTTTATCCGCGACATACCAATGAAGTCCCGCGTCGGGTGTGGCATCGGTTGCTGGAGCAGTTTGAAGCTGCATTGATGAATCCGGATACCGATGCGCCATTCCGAGGGAGCCTGATAGACGAAAACATGTTTGCTATTGATGTCCGTGAGTGGGGTCTGGAAAACGAGATTGAAAAGTATCGTGACCAGCATCGTCGGGAGCACATGGAACACCATAGATCGTCAAAGGAAGGCTCGGCCGCGTAAGTGAGGATCGCCGCTACTGCTGACTTGCACTTCACGCCGCAGCGTTACGACGCGATCCGCGAGCCTATGTCTCGGCTCAAGGATGAAGCCGACCTATTGATCATTGCCGGCGATTTGACCAACTTCGGCAAGCCGGAAGAGATGAGCTCATTCCTGACCGCCTTGGTTCGGCTGCGGATTCCCATTGTTGCTGTACTGGGAAACCACGATCACGAGAGCGGACAGCCCGAAGAGCTCACGCGACTTATGATCGCTGAAGGCATCAAGGTTCTGGATGGCAGCAGCTACGTACGTGACGGTGTGGGATTCGCGGGCGTCAAAGGTTTTTTCGGTGGATTTGGACGTGGCGTTCTGACCGCATTCGGCGAAGCGCCAGTGAAGGCATTCGTCCAGGCTGGAATCGATGAAGCGGTAAAGCTTGAAAAAGCTCTCATGCAGATCCACGCCGATAAGCGCGTTGTGGTCACGCACTATTCGCCTATTCGCGAGACCGTAGAAGGTGAGCCGCCCGAGATCTTTCCATATCTTGGCAGTTCACGATTGGCCGAAGTGATCGACCGCTTTGGCGCTGTGCTGGCTGTGCATGGCCACGCGCATCACGGCTCCCCGGAAGGTAAGACCATCGGCGGAGTTCCTGTATATAACGTGGCTTTCCCGGTTCTCCAGCATCTTGATCCACCACAGATCTACCGGGTATTCGACGTTTAGTCCTGCTCGCGTTCGGCCTTCGACCACGTCTAACGTCATTATTCTCACTTCGTTTGACACCACGTTGAATGCTGGCGTACGTTTTTCATTGCCTGGTTCTCATCCACTCCCCCGGAGGTTCCACCATGCGCGTTTCGCGCTATCTCGCCTTTGCTTTGCTCCTGTGTTTTTCTTTGAGCCTCTACGCGCAGGATATTGCTTCTTTTGAGAAGCGCATCACCGTAAAGAAACTGCCGAACGGCCTGACCATCCTCATCATGGAGCGTCCCGAGGCGCCAGTCTTCTCGTTCTTCACGTACGTTAAGGTCGGCTCGACGCAGGACCCGGAAGGCCAATCCGGTTTGGCCCACATGTTCGAACACATGGCGTTCAAAGGTACTGACAAGATCGGCACCAAGAATTTTGCGGCGGAAAAAGTCGTCATGGGGCAGGTAGACGCCGCGTATAAAGCATGGGATTACGAGCGTCGCAAAGAAAGCGGCAAAGACCCCAAGAAGATCGCTTCGCTGTACAAGACCTTTGAGGATCTGGTCGCGAAAGCGCAGCAATACGTGCATCCGAATGAGTTCGGAGAGATCGTGGAACGCAACGGGGGCGTCGGATTAAATGCATTCACCGACAATGACGAGACCGCATATCACTATTCCCTGCCTTCCAATGCGTTAGAGGTTTGGGCCTATCTGGAATCAGAGCGTTTTCTGCATCCGGTTTTCCGGGAATTCTACAAAGAACGGGATGTGGTGGTGGAAGAACGCCGCATGCGTACTGACAGTAGCCCCATCGGACGGTTGATCGAGCAATTGCAGGGTACGGCGTACATTGCGCATCCGTACCATCGCAGCACTATCGGATTCATGTCTGAGATCAGCAATGTGAATCGTACAGACGCGGAAGCGATGTACAAAAAATATTATGTTCCGCAGAACATCGTGATCACACTCGTGGGCGACATAAAGGCCCCCACTGCTATGCCTATCCTGGAAAGATATTTTGGACGCTTGCCTAGCGGAAAAACTCCTGACGACGTTCGTACGGTCGAGCCGGTACAGATCGGCGAGAAAGTCGTCACACTGCGCGAGCAGGGACAACCCTGGTACGTGGAAGGCTACCATCGGCCGAACTTCCGAGACCCGGATGATGCGGTTTATGACGCCATCTCTGACCTGATGGCGAATGGTCGGACGAGCCGTCTGTATCGGGCGCTTGTACGCGACAAGAAAGTTGCACTCTTTGCCGGTGGACAAAGCGGCTTCCCGGGCAATAAGTATCCAAACCTCTATCTGTTCTATGCGGTGCCGACCCAGGGCAACACACCTGAAACCCTCGCCACCGCTATCCATGAGGAGATCGAGAAGCTTAAGACTACTGACGTCAGCGATGATGAGTTGCGCATGATCAAGACGCGCGGCAAGGCTGACTTGATTCGAGGTTTGGGCGACAACGAAGGATTGGCGCAGGAGCTAGGCACCGCACAGGGGCTGGAAGGCGACTGGCGCGAAGTGTTCCGCAATGAAGAGAGGCTTGAGAAAGTGACCAAGGCTGACATCAAAAGAGTGGCCACAAAAACTTTCACCCCCAACAATCGCACGGTGGCGCAGATTGAAAACGTGAAGGCGACATCAGGCGCGACGAAGGGAGAGGAATAATGACAACTCTTCGTAAAGTAGCCATTCTGATCTTCATCTCAATGTTCGCGCTGATGTGTTTCGCGCAAGACCCCCAGGAATCAGCGCTTGAAAAAGCAAAACCGGCCTTGCATAAGTTCTCTCCGCAGGAGCCA
Source organism: Terriglobales bacterium (assembly GCA_025935035.1). Classification (GTDB taxonomy): domain Bacteria; phylum Acidobacteriota; class Terriglobia; order Terriglobales; family Acidobacteriaceae; genus JAICLA01. The sequence goes on along the minus strand of JAICWB010000001.1, from coordinate 24,177 downwards.
AAGCGCATTGAATTGCCGAACGGCATGATCATTTTTTTGCAAGAGGATCATGAACTGCCGCTCATCAACGGAACAGCCCGCATTCGCGGCGGTGGGCGCGACATTCCGGCAGCGAAGACTGGCATGATGAGTATCTACGGCTCCGCGTGGCGCACCGGCGGCACCACTACAAAGACCGGCGACCAGCTTGATGATTTCCTCGAAATCCGTGCAGCGAAGGTTGAGACGGGCGGAGGAGTTGACTCGACCGAGATCAGCATGTCCGCGCTAAAGCAGGACTTTGACCAGGTCTTCGAAGTCTTCGTTGACCTGTTGCGTAATCCTGAATTCCGGCAGGATAAGGTGGACCTGGCAAAGAAACAGCTCAAAACTGCCATCTCGCGACGCAACGACGAGATCAGCGACATAGAGGGCCGGGAGGCTTTGAAGATCGGTTATGGCGCTGATAATCCTTACGCCCGTGAAGCGGAGTATTGGACCGTGGATGCGGTCACGAGGCAGGACTTAATCGATTGGCATAAACGCAGCGTTCAACCCAATAATATTATTCTCGGAATCGTGGGTGACTTTGACTCGGCTGCGGTAGAAGCAAAGTTGCGGTCAGCGTTCGCCTCTTGGCCGAAAGGACCGGCGATGCAAGAGACAAATGTGGACTTCAAAGCACCCACTCCAGGCACGTACTTTGTCGAGAAGTCAGATGTGAACCAGAGTGCGATCGAGCTGATCGCGCAAGGCATTCGGCGCGACAATCCTGATTACTATGCGGTCCGCGTGATGAATGAAATGTTCGGCGGCGCTTTCGCATCCCGGCTGTTCAATAGCATTCGTTCCAAGCAGGGCTTGGCGTATTCAGTCGGCGGCGGCATCGGATCATCTTTCGATCACCCCGGCCTCTTCCGTTTGGAAATGGGCACCAAGAGCGGTAGCACAGTGCAGGCCATTCACTCCTTAGAAGCTGAAGTCGCGCGTTTGATCAAAGAACCCGGCTCCGAAGAAGAGATCAGCCGGGCCAAGAAGAACATCCTGAACTCCTTCATCTTTGATTTTGATTCTAAAGACAAGATACTTGCCGAGCGCATGGCTTACGAGTTCTACGGATATCCGGCCGATTATCTCGAACGCTTCCGAGCCGGGATAGAAAAGGTAACGACGGCCGATGTGGCGCGAGTGGTCAACAAATATGTGGCGGACAAGAAGTTTGCCGTCCTCGTCGTTGGCAAATCGCAAGACTTTGACCAGCCATTGAACACATTGGGGCAAGTGCACACCATTGACATATCGATTCCGGAGGAGCCGAGCGGCGCTTCGGCGTCTGCAAAGCCCGAAAATTCTAATCCTGAAGGCAAAGCGCTGATCGCGAAAGTGGTGCAGGCCATGGGCGGCAAAGATAAAGTGGAGTCGGTGAAGTCTATTTCCTCCACTTCGTCTCAAGTCCGCCCTACTCCGAATGGCAACATAACTCTTGATACCGAATCCGTCGCGATCTTCCCCGACCAGTTTAAGACGACGCTGCATGCGCCTCAGGGCGAAATGTCGATGGTTTTCACGCCTAAGGTAGCCTTCATCGCGGCGCCTGGCCAAGGCTCACAAGATCTTCCAGAAGCCATGAAAGAAGCTGCATTAAAAGATTCAAAGCGTGATCCACTTTTTGTGGCGCAGCACGCTGACGATCCGGGCTTCAGTTTCCGGGCCAATGGCACCCAAAAAGTCGGCGACACAACGGCCAACATTTTGGATATCTCCTCGGAAGGGACTAACACCCGCTGGTTGGTTGATGACAAGGGGCAGGTGCTACGCGCGGAGTTCAAAACCACCACTCCGCAAGGGCCGGTGCAGCGAGAAGTGGATTACTCGGATTATAGGCCAGTTGATGGGATCGCGGTCGCTTTCAAGCGAGTCACCAAAGATAATGGCGAAGTCGCGGCAACGACAGATGTGAAGTCAGTAAAGTTGAATCCGCCGGTTGACGCGGCAGCTTTTGCCAAGCCGACGGACTAAGTCACTTTATTTCTGCGAACGGTCGCTCGAAAAACCTGCGTTCATCCGCGCAGTCCCGGAATTCTCCGGCTGTGTGACTACGCCATCGAATGCAGTGGTTCCCAATACTCGCCCGCGCGAGGACCGCACAGCTCGCATTAAGAAGCCCGTCTGCACATGCTTCCACGTGCGGCCTGAGTCTGGGCTCTCATACATGCCCGGCGAGGTATTCGATGTGGTGATAAGACGGTGATTCTCTTCGTCGAAGACAATGGTAGCAAGGTGATCCACTGGCAACCATTTCAAATGGTCCCAGGTCGCGCCTCCATCGTTACTGCGATATGCGCCTTCGCGTGAAGCTATAAAGAGATCATTGTGATCATCGAACGCAACATCCGTGATGGAAGCAACGATCGGCGGAACAGTTGCAGACGTCCAGGAATTTCCGTTATCCGGCGAGATGAACAGCGCTCTGCGAGCAGCCGCCAGAGTAATCTGCCCATTACTCTTCACGGCAACGAAGTCGTTCTCTCCTTGTAGCGGTCCGCCGTGCCAACTGCGGCCTTCATCGCTGCTCATGAACATGCCGGCGGATGTCGCTGCGTACCACTTGCCGGGAAGCAGCTCGAGATCATTCACGCGGGCCGTGATACTCGATTTGACCGTTTTTCTTTCGATGACAGGCTTAACTTTTTTCGTCTTTCCCGCATGGGTCGTCTCGTAGATGTTGATGACATAATTAATGGGCACCCAACGCTCGCCTTTGCCCTTCTCTTCGCGGTAGCTCAGAACGCCGCCATTCGTGCCCGCGATGAGCGAGCCATCAGGCGTCTGGCGCAGGACAAATACATCACGTCCATCGAGACCGGCATTCATTTGATCCCAGGTAGCGCCGGAATCATGGGTAACAAACACACCACCGAATTCTTTGTCATTGATCAGGCCCGCATAGAATGTGGAACTGTCATTGCGATCCATCAATACAGTAGCCACTTGACGATGGGCGAACCCTCGATTTGAAGCCGTGAACGTTTCGGCGCCGTTCTTGCTCAGCAAGACGCCGCTGCGGTCGGTTGCAAGCAAGACGCGATTGGGATCCGCAGGGTCAACCAGCACATCATTCACGATGATGTTGGCCCCGGTCATGCGGCGCCACGTCGCACCAGAATCGATCGTCTTCCACAAACCTTCCGTGGTGCCTGCGTACACAATGTTGCGGTGCACCGGGTCTTGCATCAACACGCGCGTGCGACGCGCCGAAAACGGCATTCCCTGGACTTTGCGGAACGAACCTCCGGATGAATCACTTTTGTAGATCCCGGAACATGCGCTGGCATAGATTGTGGAAGGGATCACCGGATCGACGATGATGGAAAAAACGTCGGAGTCATCGATGATCCCATTCTTCATGTTGGTCCACGTCTTGCCGCCATCCGCCGTCTTCCAGGGCAGGTGCCAGGTGCCGACGTAAATGATATTGGGATCGCGCGGGTCAATTGCGACCGATTGCAGGTTCCGGATATCGGGATGATTTTCCGGCGAGATCAGCTTCCAATGATCGCCGCCATCTTCACTCCGGTAAACGCCATCAAGAGCACCTGCCACGAGAATGTCAGGATTTGAATGTGCCATGGCGAAACCACGCACCGATTTGCCATGCATCGCCTTAAGCGTCTTCCAGCTCTTTCCGCCATCCTCGCTACGGAAGATATCGCCAGTCGTGTTCTCTACGCTCCAAGCGGCGACGTAAACAATGCCCTTCTTCGTGGGATCGAAGACGACCCGATCTAAAACGTAGTCATTCCCTTCGCCCAACTTGGCGAAACGGGACCATGTAAAGCCGTCATCAAGTGATTCGTACAGTTGGCCGGCGCTGGTACTGAGCAATATCCTGTGTTGCGTGAAGGGATCGCGCGAAAGACTTCGAACGTCGCCACCGTCCGGACCAAGAGGCGTCCACTGTTGTCCCCACGCCACGGCTACGAATAGAAGCGACAGCAACAACGCAAACGAATTCCTAAGACTGCGAGTCATATTTTAGTTTTGGCCTGGTATCGATAGCATGAAAATATCCTTACTTGCGGCGGACACTTTTGCCATCCCATGAAACCCCTACAGGGATCCAGACTACCTCATTCTTAAGATGCGGCCAGATGCTTTCAGAGTGCACCACTGGCCGCCAGTGTTTCAAGTTACAAAAGGGCAGGCCGTAGTGTCTTTCCAGTTTCCTGCAAAGAAAAAAGCCGGTTGGAATTGCTTCCAACCGGCCGTTCATTCACTTTCTGCCTTTTACTTTTTCGTCGAGGCCTTTTTGGTAGCCCTGTGATGAGCTGTGGTTTGGGCCTTCACCTTATCGCTGACGACTTCAGTTCCTTCGCCGTTGTAGGTTGCACCTGCGGGAACGAGCCAGATCTCCGCATTAGAAGCTCCACCATTCCCGGTGCGTGCTTCAACACGGCTTGCATCGATGCCCTTCTCTTTTACCAGGTATGCCTTTGCATTCACGGCACGTTGCGCGGCTAACTTCTTGGCGCCCTTTTCCTTGGCGTCGGCATTGCCGACTACCACAGCTTTGGCGTCAGCATCGCGCTGCAAGCGCAGAGCAACTTCATCAAGAATAGCCTTGGCGGCATTATCGACCCGCGGACTGTTCTTCTTGAAGCTGATCTCGTTCAACTTGCTGGCCTCGGGAGCCGGCGGTGGCGCGGGAGCCGGCGGAGGAGCTTCGACCGTAACCGTGGTATTGCCAGAAGCGGACAGGTTGCGATCATCCGTCACAGTGCATCCGACGTTGATCGGTCCCGGCTGCGCGCCAGAGGTGTTCAGGGTAGCGCTGCTGCCGCTGCCGGAAATGTTGCCTGCGCTGGCAGTGTAGCTGTAGGTCAGATTGCGACCATCAGGACTGCTGCCGTTGCTGGTGATGGTAGAGGTTCCGTTCGGTTGAACCGTGCTTGGATTCGCCGAGCAAGAAATCTCTGGCGGACGCGGCTGCTTGACGGTGAAGTTTGCAGTGCAGGTCGCGGTTCCTTTGTGACCGTCGCTGATATCGGCTTTCACGGTGTAAGAACCCGGCTGCAAACCTTTGGTGTCAACGTTTCCGGTCGAACCGGTCCCGCTGACCTTCGCGCCATTGGCTGACCATGTGTAAGTCAACGTGCGCTTGGGATTGAAATTTGTAGCAGTTGCGGTGGCAGTGACCGGCTCACCTTCGAATACCTCGGTTGGCTGAACACTGCATGAAGCAGCAGGAACCAGTACCGGACCGATGCTTCCGAATTTTAAGACCACGCCCCCGCCTATGCGGCCACCGAGAAATTCAGTGCGCTGCAAATGCGCATTGAAACGTCCCCACTGCATGTCAGCCTGAATCACTCGCAGATCGAGTCGCGGCAGAACATGCAGATCTAAGCCACCACCCGCGGTGATCCCCATGTTTGCGCTTGAACCGAGCGTGGGGACGTTGAGGTCATAAAGTCCCGCCAATGCTTGGCCGAAGATAGTCGCATGCTCGCCGGGCCAGCGTACGGAAGGGCCGGCTTGGAGTGTGGCTAGTCGCGTGCTATTTTTGCCGTACGAGAATTGCGAATCGGCGGTCAAGCCTAAATATCGCCCCGTCCACCACGTACCTGCGGCATTAAAGCCAACAGGCATGTTCTTTAGACCGGGAGCAAAACCATGGCTTCCCGTATCCGCCCAAACGTAGCCGCCATACAGATCTACTTTGGAGGGCGGCGTATCTTGGGCGAAAGCAGAGGTCGCGGCCAATATCAAAGCGGCCACGATCACATTGATCAATGCATGCAACTTGCGTTGTGACATTCGCATTCTCCTCGAAAAACTGAAAAAACTAAAAAGAAGGGCAAAGCGCAGGGACGAATGAAACGGCTAAGGCGCTCCCCTTAACCGGGAAAATTGTAGCAGAATAAGTCCTTTTTATTCAACGCGCGATAGCGAAATAGGGACGAGGTGCAAGCCTTTATACCCCTCGTCCCTTGCTTATGGGCGCTATTGAGGTTATTGCGCAGAGCCGGTGACGTCCAAAACCATTCTGCTACCGCTATCCAATTTTACGTTTTTACCTGCCGAAGTGATCACGGAGCCATTTGTGGAGTTGGAAGAGTCTGAACTGAGCTGCAGATTCTTCAGACCAATCACGCCGGTCGAATTGCTACTCAGAGCGCCGGTTGCTGTTGCAGTTCCGCCGCCGGTCTTGCCGACTGTATTTGCAGTCGCACCGGCTGTTGAATCAATGGTAGATCCGGCTGAGCCGGCAACGTTCCCTGCAGTATTGCCAACCGCGCCCACCGTATTCCCGGCCGTGTTTGTGACCCCACCGACGGTGCCGCCTAATCCAGCGCTGCCTCGTCCACTGGAAGATGCGCCACCCATAGGCGTACTCATCATTGAGTCATCAGACATAGAACTGGCCGCCGAGACAACAGGACCCGCGAGTGCCTGAATGCGCGCTTGCATCGGCACGGTCGATCCATTTCGCAGCATGGCCTTGTCAAAGATAATTCCCAGCTTGGAATCCGATTGACCATTCGCAGTCGCGGAAGCTTCGGTCACATGGCCGATCAACTTCGAATTTTTAGGAATAATGATTTTGCCATTTGAAACGACATTGGATGTGGTCTTCGCAATTACTTCGTCTCCCTGCTTGCACTTGCGGGAATCGATCGACTTATCCAGCACGGCTGGAACTTTCGTTCCGGGAGGGATCTGCAGGTCACTTGTATTGGCGCTTGCATTTTGAGAAGAGTCTGCCGACGCATTCGCGTTTGCCTTTTTGCCTGCCTCCAAATTTTGATTTGCGTTAACCGAATTATTGGTATTCGCGTTGGCGCCTGATTTCGAGGCATTGACTGAAGTCTGTGAAGTGCTCGTGGTTGATGTTTGAGAAGTGACTTGGCCGACCGCGGTCGCTAGCAATCCGATCGAGATCAAGCCGGTCATAAACAATTTCATTGCTTCCTCCTGCGAAAGATTTGTAGGGGTTAGGTAGGGCCTAAAAACTTGGGATTCCGAACAAAGTTGGATGCGAGTCTGAGCTGCTGGATGCCCGAAGGGTCAATAGAATTAGTAACTTGGGTAACGTTGTAAAAATTACCCTGCAAAAGTAGCCAAATTAGTGACATCGAGCATCTGATGCAAGTAGCTGTTGTCGCATTTCGCGGACACAGATTGCAGATCCCCTGGAGCAATTCGCATGCAAGAAAAAGTCTTGATCGTCGAAGACGAAGAAAATGAACGCAGCGGTCTGGCTGAGCTGGTGCAAGCGTGGGGTTATCGTACTGACACCGCAAAAGATGGCCTTGATGCTCTTGAAAAAGTGGCGACGTGGGCACCGGGCATTATCGTTACCGATTACAAGATGCCGCGCATGAATGGTATGGAACTGCTGGAACGCCTGGCTGACATGACCGAGCCTATCGCGGTCATTCTTCTCACCGCACAAGGCAGCATTGATACCGCCGTCGATGCGATGAAGAGCGGCGCTTATGATTTTCTTACGAAGCCCGTAGACCCAACGCGGCTTAAAAACATCCTTGCCAACGCAACGCGACAACGGGGTACCGAACGCGAACTCGAAGTCACTCGCAAGCGATTGCGCGACTCCGGCATGTTGGGCACTCTGGTCGGCACTTCCAAAAAGATTCAGGAGATATTTTCACTCATTGAGATGGTGGCGCCGAGTTCTGCCTCTGTGCTCATCACCGGCGAGAGCGGTACGGGAAAAGAACTGGTGGCGCGCACCATCCACGAACTGAGCCCGCGCAAGAACAAGCCATTCGTGGCCATTAATTGCTCCGCCATCCCGGAGACATTGATCGAAAGCGAGATTTTTGGCCATGAGAAAGGTGCGTTCACTGGGGCCTTAGAACGCCGGTCCGGATGTTTTGAGCTAGCCGAAGAAGGAACCCTCTTGCTCGACGAGATCGGGGAGATGCCCATCAACACCCAGGCCAAACTTCTGCGCGTGCTCGAAGACCGCAAGCTTCGGCGGCTGGGCAGCAAAGTCGAGACTGCGATCGATGTTCGCGTCCTCGCCGCGACTAACAAGGTCCCGGAACAAGCGGTTCAAGACGGGCAGCTTCGCAATGATCTTTATTACCGCTTGAATGTTTTTAATATTCACATGCCGCCGCTGCGCGAGCATAAGGAAGATATCCCGCAGCTTGCCGATTCCCTGCTCGCCGGAATGAACGCTAAGCATGGACGCAAAGTTTCGGGTCTCAGCGACGCCGTGCTTGAGCAATTCAAAGAATATTCTTGGCCGGGGAATGTGCGTGAGATGCGAAATACGTTGGAGCGCGCCGTGATCGTGTGCCACGGAAACATTATTGAGCCAAAACATCTGCCTCCTAACTTTGGCAGTGGCCAATTGCATGCTGAGACTTCGCAAGACACCGGCAATTCCGTTCGACTGGGGGTTGGTACCACCGTGGGAGAAGCCGAGCGGTTGCTGATCATGAAGACGCTGGAATCCACCAACAACAACAAGACCCGCGCTGCGGAGATATTGGGGATCAGCCTTAAGACGCTGCACAATAAATTAAAAGAATATTCCAGTGGCGGCGTGACTGAATCCGCAGTCATGCACTAAGTTTTCTGTCTCACGCTACGATGCCTAGACTGCGTCTCAAGACGAAGCTTGTGTTGGCCATTACCGCCATGGCCTCGCTTCTCGTTCTTACAACCTCGTTCGTTTACATCTCCCAACTTCTACGCCAGAGGATTGATGAGACGTATCAGAATGGCCAGTTCGTAGCATCGGAAGTGTTTCAATCGGCACGCGAGGCGCTCGAGACCGACCTGGCGACTGACAAACGGGACCTGAAGGATCCCGCGGTCTTCCAGGAAGCCGTCCAGCGCAGTCTCCAGACTGACCCCGGACTTACTTCCCTACTGCAGTCCGTGATCGGATACTCTCCTACCGTTTATGACGTGGCTATCGTCGATATGAACAACCACGCCATCGTTCACAGCGACCCTCAGTTGGTCGGCAAGGAATTAGCGAAGCGACAGGACTTCGCCAGTATCCGAGACAGCCGCTTTCTAAAGCAGTTGCGCATGGTTTACGGCGCGCCGACTGTGTATGAATTGCAACTTCCACTTTTGCGCGATGGCCAGCCCTTCGCGACGGTTCGCATCGGGGTTTCCAGCGTATTTCTCAAAAAAGAGATCCAACCAAGACTCAACAGCTCGCTATTGCTTGCGGCGTTCGCTATCTTGTTCTCAGTCATTCTCTCCGCCGGAGTCTCGACGCTGGCTTTCCGCCCTCTAGAGAAAATCAGCCGCAAATTAGATGAGATGAGCGCGGGCTCGGTCGTGCCCGCTGCGCCCCCTGCAGCGATCCATGGCGATGAATACGGCGTCGTCACCACCAAGATCGAGCGCCTGGGCCAGCAGATGAAAGATGTCAATCAAGTCTTCTCTGCGCTGCAAGAAAATCTTGACCAGGTCATGACCAACCTACAAGACGGGGTGATGCTTTTTACGCGAGACGAAAAAGCAGTGCTCGTAAGCTCCTCGGTCGAGCGGTTCCTGCATCGCAAGCGGCTTGAATTATTGGGAAAGACGCCACAAGAGATCTTCGTAGGACACCCGCAGCTCGAATCACTGGTTGCGGATTCATTCGCAAATCATAAAGCCTTGCAACAACTCGAGGTCACTTCCGGAACTGATGCCAGCATAAGGGTTCAGCTCTCCGTGGACTTTATTGAAGAGAACGGTCAGCCGATCGGCGCACTAGTGACGTTGCGGGACGCAGAGTCCGTGCACCGCATCGAAGACGAACTTGAGATCTCGCGCCGTATGGCGGCAGTGGGACGATTGACCTCCGGTGTGGCGCATGAAGTGAAGAATCCAATTAACGCGATCGTAGTGCATCTCGAAGTGTTGCGACAAAAGCTTAAAGAACCTGACGCCGATACTAAACGTCACATTGACGTCATTGGCAGTGAGATACGCAGACTGGATCGCGTAGTGCAGACGCTTGTCGATTTCACTCGGCCCATGGAGTTACGGTTGGTGGAGATGGACGTCCGCAAACTTCTAGATGACATCATCGTGCTCGCCACGCCAGACGCCGAAAAGCATGGTGTTCATATCGTGGAATCATTCGCCACGGAACCTCTGCCGGTGAAAATCGATGTAGATATGGTCAAACAAGCGGTGCTGAACATCATGATCAACGGCATGCAGGCGATGGCAGAAAAAGGTGGCACTATGACCGTCAGCGCCAAGCGCGTTCATGACGACGCCAGTGTGGAGATCAGTGATGAGGGCAGCGGCATTCCCGATAATATCCGCGAAAAGATATTTAATCTCTATTTCACCACTAAGGCCGGTGGTAGCGGTATCGGCCTGCCAATGAGTTACCGCGTGATGCAATTGCATAATGGTTCGATGGATTTCGTAAGCAAGGCCGGAGAAGGCACGACGTTCCGATTGCTGTTCCCTATCACCGAGGTGGCACGCTCCGTCAGCGCGAATAACACCGAGCAGAACCACGTTAATACTCTGGGAAGTCTATGATGAGAGAGGAAAGAAATCCGTAATGGTGCTGCGCACGTTCAAGCACATTTCGTCGGTCCTGCTTTTCGGGGTCATCGCTCTGGCCGGATGTCGCAGGCAGCCCAGGCCCATTCCACTGGTCCCGCCCCCGGTCATACCGGATAGCGCCATGATGCCGCTTCCCGACGTGTTACCGCCACCTGAGGTGGACTCTGAACCCGTACAGCCGACTGAACCGGTAGCAACGACCACAAAACCTAAGCCTCGTCCGCGCAATGGCCGCAAGATAACAGACATGAAACCATCTACGGCCACGCCGCCCGCAGCTAACACTTCGGCTGTGAATGCTGCGGAAACGAGCACCCCACCACCAAAGATCACGGCATCACCGCATGACGTGCCTACAACGGCCGCGATCTCGGAGGGCCTGCCTCATTCCGACGAGATGCATCGTCTGGAGACGGCCGCACAACTGAACCAGTCCACTGAGGACAACCTGCGTTCGATCAATCGCACGCTGTCTGCCAGCGAGAAAAGCATTGTGGAGCAGATCCGGAATTTCATGGCGCAATCGCAGGAAGCGATCTCAGACAACGACCTCGTGCGCGCGCACAATCTCGCCCTCAAAGCCCATCTGCTCTCCGATGAGTTAGCGCACCGCTAAGCTTCGTCAGGCTTTTTCTTTTCTGGGAAGGCCAGCGAAGCGATGACGGACAGCGCCAGGATTCCGCCGACGATCGTTAGCACGATCGGTGTAGGTATCTCGCCATGGAGCGGCACTCCAAACAATTCAAGCCGGTCATTGGAGAGCAGCATCTTCACACCCACAAAGACCAAGATCGCCGACAGCCCATAGTGCAAGTAGTGAAAGAGTTTAAACATTCCCGAAAGGGCGAAGTACATAGCTCGCAGCCCTAAAACAGCGAACACGTTGGAAGTAAAAACGATGAACGCATCGCGCGTGATGGCCAGTACGGCGGGGATGGAATCAACCGCGAATAGCAAATCCGTGGTTTCCACCACGATCAACACCGCCAGTAATGGCGTAGCCATGGTCTTACCGGCACGACGGATGAGAAATTTCTTTCCCTCATATTGCTCCGTGCTGGGCACAAACTTGCGAAAAAGCTTGAGAATGAGATTCTTGTCCGGCTCAACATCCACTTCCCCGCCGAACGCCAGCTTAAATCCGCTATAGATCAAAATAACGCCGAATACGTAGATCACCCAATGGAAGCGGCTGATAGCCCCGACACCGACAATAATGAAAACGAATCGCATCACCAATGCGCCGATGATGCCCCAGAGCAGGACCGTGTATTGGTCTTGGCGCGGGACCTTAAAAAATCGGAACAGGATAAGAAACACAAATAAGTTGTCAATGCTGAGGGACGTCTCGATCACATAGCCTGTCACAAACTCAAGCGCGCGCTGCTGCCCCATCGAGAAGAAGACAAGGGCGCCAAAAGCGGCTGCAAGCGTGATCCAGAACAAGCACGCCCAAAGCGCCTGCTTGAACCCCATCTCGTTGGAGCCACGGTGCATCAGGCCGAGATCCAGCGCCAGCATCGCCACCACGAAGATCGTGAACAGTATCCAGTAGGTGAGCATCGTCGAAGAGGATTGTAATCGCTACTGGCTCAACGACTCCCATCCACGACGATTCAGGTCCCAATAGATGAACCAGGCACACAACAGGCCGAGGACGAACAACCCACCGGCCCGCAACAGGCGGCCGAATATCAAATGCCCGACGCTGAACAGTGAGCAATAGATCAAGCCGCATCCGGCGATCCAGTCTGCCGCGGCCCACCGCAGACTCTGCTTTGAGTGAACCGATTCCTTGGCAGCGATGGGTTCCCATCCAAGCCTCGCCGGCTGCACCTTGCGGTAGAAGTCGCGCAACTTTTCTTCGGGCTCAGGCTGAGTGGCAAAGGTCACTATCAGCCAACAGATCGTTGTGAAGGCCGTGGTAATGATCATTAGCCATGCGAAACCGTGCGGATCGTTGGCGTCCATCGGTTGCGCAGCTAACTTCGGATCGATACCGCGAAGCATATTAACGACCGGCATAGACGCACCCGACTGGAGGAAAAGTGACGAGCACGCTGCGGCGATCATCGCCCCGATCTCAGACCAGGCGTTCACTCTCCACCAGAACCAACGCAGCATGAATACAAGACCTGCCCCCGCGCCGATCGACATGAGGAACTTCCATGCGCCTTCGATCGAATGCATATGACGCGATGCGATGGCCGCGATGATGGTGACGATCACAGTCACGATGCGGGACGCGGTCACGTAATGGGATTCGCTTCCATCTTTCTTCAAGAAGCGGCGGTAGAAGTCATTAATGATGTAGCTGGCGCCCAGATTGATCTGCGTAGCCATGGTGGACATGTACGCTGCGGCGAATCCCGCCAGCATCAACCCGCGCAAGGCAGCCGGTAAATAGTGGATCATCACTTCGATGTATCCACCTTCAGGGTCTTTCAAGTGCGGATAAAGCGCGACAGAGACGAGGGCGGTCAATATCCAAGGCCACGGACGCACCGCATAGTGCGCAATGTTGAACCAAAGCGTCGCAGCAAGGGAATTTTTTTCATCTTTAGCAGAGAAGATACGCTGCGCAATGTATCCGCCGCCGCCAGGCTCGGCTCCGGGATACCAACTCGCCCACCAGTTAATGCTTAAGAACACCAGGAACATGATGAACCAACTTGAAGTCCAATCCGGCAGGAACGCGACCGTGTTCACGCCGTTGTGCACTGCTGCATCATGAGTGGCAAGTCCGGCACGCAGGCTTCCCATGCCTCCTACACCGCGCACTGCATAAAACGCCAGCGCGATGACGACGAACATTTTTAGTGCGAATTGCAACATGTCAGTCCACAGGACTGACCACAAACCAGAGGCGGTGGTGTAAAGAAGGATGAACGCGCAGATCCCGAGTGTGATGAAGATGGCGCGATTCTCGTCCACTCCAAGTGTCAGCATGAGAATCTTCACCATTGCGAGATTCACCCACCCCATGATGATGGTATTGACCGGCAACGCGAGGTACAGCGCGCGAAAGCCTCGTAGGAACGCTGCCGGTCTGCCAGCATAGCGGATCTCAGCAAACTCCATGTCAGTGAGTACGCCTGCGCGCCGCCACAATCGCGCGAAGAAAAACACGGTCAGCATGCCGCTGAGCGCCAGACTCCACCAGAACCAGTTTCCCGCAATGCCGTATTTGTAGACCAGTCCCGTCACCAGCAGCGGGGTGTCCGCCGCAAACGTGGTCGCCACCATGGACGTGCCCGCCAGCCACCACGGCACACTTCGTCCGGAAATAAAGAATTCCCCAACGCTGCCGCTAGCTTTGCGGTAGTAATAAAATCCAATGCCCAGGTTAATAAGGAAATAGCCGGCGATGACTATCCAGTCGAGCGACGTTAGCTGCATCTATGGTGGCTCCAGAAAAGCGGATTCTCCGTCGCGGCATTAGAAACTAATCCCCGCACGGCTGGCAATCAGCAAATCCGAACAGCATCATGCAACGCGAGCGAAGCCGCTGAATTCTTACCTAGTGAGTCACAGGGAGGACCCTCATGCGTTCGCGCGCCCATTTTCGTTCTCATCCCCTTCATCCTATGTTGGTGGCATTCCCAATCGGCCTGTGGGTTGCCAGCCTGGCTTTTGACCTGTTCGGTATGGGATTGCGCGACTCCGCGCTCTGGTCTGCGGGGTTTTACACCGCCATTGGCGGATGCGTGGGCGCCGCATTGGCAGCCGTTCCCGGCGTGATCGATCTGTTTTCTGTCGTGCCGCCAAAAAGCAGCGCGAAGGCACGCGGCTTCATCCACGGCGGGATCAACACACTCGTGCTTATCATTTTCATAGCCGAATTGTTTTACCGTGGTGCGCCTGAGACTCAACCCGACCGAATCGCTGTGCTCGCTTCGGTCGTTGGACTGTGCTTGCTGGGATACTCCGGATGGCTAGGCGGCACTCTTGTTTACCGCAACCAGATCGGGGTGGACCATCGGTATGCCGGCGCTGGCAAATGGCGTGAACGCACCCTGAAGGATTGGGAGCAGCCCGTCTGCAACTCGAGCGAACTGGCGGACGGCCAGATGATCCTTGCCACGATTGCGGGCAAGCGCGTCGTTGTGGGCAAATGCTCTGAGGGCATTGTCGCCTTTGCTGATCGCTGTACTCACAAGGGCGGCTCGCTTGCGGACGGCACCCTCATCGGCTGCGCTGTGCAGTGTCCTTGGCATGGGTCGCAGTTCAACGTGAACACTGGACACGTGATAACCGGTCCTGCGGAGCGCGCGATCGCAACATACGGGATCCAGATCAAAAAAGGCGAAGTGTTCGTCGAACCGGCAAAGAGCCCCAAGAAAAAAGCGGCCTGAGGGTATCTCGGCCGCCGCTGCCAATCAGGCTGGACTAGTTCCAGCCTTTTCTTTTTCGTAAGCCAGTAATGTGAGCTGCGTGATGTTTGCCATGCCAGGCATAGAGTGCAAGCAACTTGTCAACGGTCATCTCTCCGTTCTCAGGATGAGTCAGCTTTCGCTCGAAGTCTGCCGGCGCCATCGATCGCAGCAGATTGACCCACCGCTCATGGAGAGCGTCGAGTAGAGTCAGTGATGTCTCTACCGGCGTTTTCGCGACATCGGGCGTCTTCGCCCATTCACTTTCCTTGTAAGCTTTGATGGTCGGCTGGTCCTCGGTCAGCGCCCACTTGAACCGCAAAAATGCGTTCATGTGGCTTTCCGGCACGTGGTGCAATACCTGCCGGACACTCCACCCTCCGTCACGGTAAGGCGTCTCGATCTGCTCGGGAGAAAGTCCTTTGATCGCGGAGCGAAAGTTCCTGGGTGCGGCTGCTATGTCTTCAATGCACTGTGCGCGTTGCGCCGCAGTGAGCGGACCACTGTAGGCGAACTTGCCGATGGGATATTGCAATTCTGAAATGCCTTGCGCGGGAGCGGTCATGCGATGTCCTCCTGAAGATGTCTGCGCTACTGATGAGCGCGGTTGCTAAGAAGTCGCACTGTTTCTAGCACCACGTCGCCCACCACTTGGAAGCTGTTCGCGCTGAGCTTATCCACGGTGTCTTGAGCGGTATGCCAGTAAACATTGTTGTAACCGTAATCAAGGTCAATGATGTCCACGCACGGCACTCCTGCGTGCAGGAACGGGATGTGGTCGTCATCAATGGCAGTGTTTCTACCGTAGAAATAGGCTTTATGTGAGAGGTTCCCCGCCGCCTGATAGACCAGATCGCTGAGCCAGGCTGTCGAATTGGCATCATGATCGATGTTGAGGTCAGAGTCGCCGATCATATCCACCAGCAGCAACGCCTTGATGCGCTTGCTCGTACCGTCCTGCTGCCATTTCGCTGCCAGATGACGACTACCGTAAGTGCTGTCGGTATCGGTCCATTTCTGGAATGCCTCTTCCCCGTCGAACCAGACCAGCCAGACCGCCGGGCCGGTTCTGTTTTTGCCGCGGAATTGGTCCGCTAGCTCCAACAGGAGCGCGGCGCTGGAACCGCCGTCATTTGCGCCGACAAAATCTTTCTGCGCATAAAGCGTGTCGTAATGTCCGCAGATCACGATCACGTCATTCGTGGTGCCGGGGAACTTATCTATAAAATTGGTGAGCTGGAATTGTCCGTCAGGCGTTGTGGCTTTGAATGTGTCTTCCTCAAGATTGTCGCCCTTGAGCTTGGCGCGGATGTAGGCCTGCTGTTTGGCCATACCTGGACTGCCCGGAGCGCGACGGCCGAAAGCGACGATCTCCTTCACGTACTGCATGGTGCGTCTCGAATCAATGTGCTGCGGCTTCAAGGGAGCATCAGGAACAGGTTCTGACGCCGCCGCGGCCACAGGCGCCGATGCTTCGGCAGTTTTTGTGGAAGGCGTCGCCGTACAGCCCAGCGTCGCCGTGATCAAAACCATGCTTACTGCCAGCAGGACTTTATGCATTGCCTTCCTTCGCTCTTCTTCGCTTAGGATGCACGAACCACACGATACCGATACTCACAAAAAATAGCAGAACCATGGGGGCCGCAAACACACACATGTTCAGCACGTCGGTGGTTGGCGTCAGGATAGCTGCGGCAAAGAAAATGATGAGGATCGCATAACGCGCATTCCGCCAAAGAAATCCTGCGTCCACCAGTCCAAAAAGTCCCAGAAAGAAGAAAAATATCGGCAGTTCAAAAACTACGCCCAGTCCCAAGATCACCGCGAGAAACAGGTCTGTGTACTCTGACACCGTGATCATGGGCTGAAATTGCTGGCCCTGGTGGATAAGAAAAGTCAGCGCGGCGGGAAACACCATCTTGTAAGCGAACACGCCGCCGGCAACGAACAATGCCACCGTAGAAAACAGGAATGGAAATACATACCCTTTCTCGTGCCGGTACAGTCCCGGTGATATGAAGGCCCACACCTGGTACAGCACGAATGGCGACGCCAGAAATATGCCCGCAACGATGCCCGTTTTGATGAACAGTTCGAAAGGGTCAGTTGGATTCAGATAAACCAACTTGGTAGGCATATGGTTCGCTTCCAGCGCCGCGGTCACCGGTCGCTGCACAAAAGCATAGATCTGCTCCGCCCAGTAATAGCAAACCAGGAAGCCGACGCCGATTCCCGCCAGCGACAGCAAAACTCGCTTGCGCAATTCCTCAAGATGCTCGAGCAATGACATGCCGGGAAGTTCGGCCCGTGACTTCAGCGCGGGAATCCCCGGAAAAGTGTCAGACATTCGGTCCTTGCGTTACTGCATTGCTAAGTGGCGCCTTTGATTCTTCGGCGGAATCTTGCGCCTGCTCAATGACGGTCTCGGGCTGCGAATGGCGCGCTGGATTGCCGTCATTCACGGTACTTTCGAGGAACGATTCGACCCTGGCAGTAATATTCATCGGCGGGAGTATCTGCTTCGAGGCTTCGACCTCGCGCTCCAACTGCCGCACTTCGTCACTCAGTTGATTCTGGAATTCTGCGCTGGCGCGCCGGAACTCCGCCAACAACCGTCCGATCTGGCGCCCGATCTCCGGCAATTTCTTCGGCCCAAACAGTAGCAGGCCGAGGATCACCAGAAAAGCTGTCTCTGAAAAGCCCAAATTCATCTCAATCCTGTATAAGGATGTTATCTATAACCTCATTTTACAGGTTTTGTTCCGCCTGCGAAGGGCCTTTGGGTAACGAATCACCGGTAGTCCCATCTAATACCTTGTGGAACTCGCTTCGCAGCCTGAGCTGAGAAGCCGGCATCCAACAGTTCAGATTGGCGTAGTCTCGCGGCGCTTACCCGCTGGCTTCTACCAATCGACTGAGACCAAGGAATCACATGCAAAAGCGAAATCCTGGCGTGGCCATATTCTTCTTCGCACTCTTACTTATTGCCTCAGGGTTTGCAGGCGCCGTCTATGCGCAACATTCAGGGGGCGACAGCGCCAGTGACAGTGAACTGCGCGACAATCTCAAAGCGTTTTCCCAGATTTATTCTCTCGTTGAGCAGAACTATGCTGAGACCGTAAAGCCGGACAAAGCCATTTACGACGGCGCCATTCCCGGTATGTTGCACGTCCTCGATCCGCACTCGAATTTCTTCGATCCGAAGCAATATGCGCAGTTGCGCGAAGACCAGAGCGGCAAGTATTTCGGCGTTGGCATGCAGGTGGGGCCGCGTAACAACAGAGTCATTGTCATCGCCCCATTCGCGGGTACGCCTGCTTATAAGGCCGGCATCCGTCCCGGCGACATCATCATCGCCGTTGACGGGAAGTCTACTGACAACATGACAACGTCAGACGTCGCCGACCTGCTCAAAGGCCCGCGCAATACCAACGTGCGCATCACTGTGACACGCGAAGGCGCAGACAAGCCCATCGACTTCAATGTCGTTCGTGACGAGATCCCGCGCCATAGCGTGGACGCTCAATTCGAGATACGTCCTGGCATCGGATACATGCATATCAGCAGCTTCCAGGAAACCACGGGAGAAGAGGTCGCACAGACACTCGATGGCTTCGGCAATCTGCAAGGCCTCATTCTCGATCTGCGGCAGAACCCCGGCGGCGTGTTGAGCGAGGCGGTTGCGGTCGCAGACAAATTTCTGGAAAAAGGCCAAGTGATCGTTTCGCACCACGGGCGCGCTTCCGCAGAACGCATCTATCGCGCCACGAACGGCAATGGCGGCAAGGAATACCCCATCGTCGTGCTGGTCAATCGCGGCTCGGCTTCGGCATCTGAGATCGTTGCTGGTGCCCTGCAAGACCACGACCGCGCCATCATCGCCGGTGAGACCACCTTCGGCAAAGGCCTCGTCCAGACGGTTTATCCGCTTTCTGACAATACCGGACTTGCTCTCACCACCGCCCATTACTACACGCCTAGCGGGCGACTCATCCAGCGTAATTACACCGGTTTGTCCCTGTACGACTACTACTACAACAACCGCGACGACAAGAGCGCGCCTTCAACAGCGAACCGAGAAGTCACCACTACTGACAGCGGGCGCAAAGTGTATGGCGGAGGCGGTATCAATCCTGATGAGCTGATTCCGACGCCGAAACTCGACAAGTTCCAGACATTGCTCTACCAGAAGTACGCGTTCTTCAACTTCGCCAGGAAATTCATGGAGAACCACAAACCGGATCGCAGCTTCACCGTCAATGATGACGTGATGCAGGATTTCCGCAAGTTTCTCGAGGCCGAAAAGATCGATTACACCGAGCCTGACCTCACTGCCAATTCCGATTGGTTGAAGTCCAACATCAAGAGCGAGATCTTTACTGCGCAGTTTGGGCAGGAAGCCGGCCAGCGCGTTCTTCGTGAGGCCGATCCTGAAGTCGCCCGCGCGCTCGAACTTCTGCCGCAAGCCAAGGCATTGAATGACAATGCGCGCAAGGTAGTTGCGGAGCGCATGGCAGCACGGAATGCGGTCAGCACCCGCTGATATCATTACCCGGTCGTGCAAAAGCCCGCTTCGCAGCGGGCTTTTTCTTATTCAACTTCTTGGAACTAGGCCTTAGCTCTCGCACCTACGATCGCCATCCCTACGCCCGCGATGATCAGTACGGCCGACAACGCTGGCGGCAACTTCTCGTTGTCCTTGGTCTGGATGTTCACTGACATCGGTCCTGCATTCACGCCGTGATTTTCTGTGTGCGGGAACGGCACAAATAGCGACACCACACCTAAAACGAGGATTATCACTCCTACGACCAACAAAACTTTCATCTCTCACCTCTGGACATCCGTCACCTCTTAGCGATGTACCGCCTTTCTGTGTGATGCCCTGCTTCTGGTGCGGGATGTGAGTAGCTGGATTAGTCAGTGATTGTTGTCTAGATACTTCTCTAATGACAGATCGGGAGGATTCCGCGCGTACCCTGCCCGCCACTTCGGTCTGATCCGATCAAGTAATAGGCCCTCACAAGCGCCGTAGGAATAGACCACGATCCTCTGCCACTTTGCGATGTCAGCTTGTTGCAGTTCGTGCTCGGTGTCTGTGCGTGCATGCTTGGCATAGTCAGCGAACGATTCGTAGTCTTCCAGCGCTTTGTAATCGTCCGATGGTTGATATGCGGCCGCGGCCTCTGCAACTTTTATCTGTGTATAACGCGCGACGCCCTCCTGCCATAACTGGAAGTCGAAGTATTTCGCTTCGCCGGGCGAAAGCAACTTTTGGAAACGGGTGTTTTCCTCCTGGAAAGCTTTCACGCTGGCTTTTGTTTTCTTGGAACTGGTTTCATCGATTGCGTCTAAGAGGAGTGCCTTCAACCGGCCGAATGCTTCTGCTACCTCCTTCTTCTCATATGGGAATGGGAAGTTCAGCATCCACATGCCGCTGGTGTCGCCTTTGGCCAGATCGAGTTTCGCCACAGCCTCTTGATATCCAGGACGCGAGTATTGCCATTGATGAAAATGTTCGTGCAGCAGCGTGATAACCCAAGGTGTGCTCGTTTTGGACTCTGTGTTCTTCGGCTCGCCGACAACGATCACAGGAATACCATCACCCAGCGCGGGGAATGTCGCCTGAAAGTTCAGCGGGAATTTTCGCGGACGAACCCACACGTCAGCATTGAGCACGTCCGAGTGGCCGGACTTCATGAAGCCTTCCGGCGTAGCCCCAGACCCCAGCGGATGATTCACCAGGAACTCGCCAGTCGGCGTGACGAGCAAAATCCCGAATGGTGCTTTGCTCCAGCCTGGCCAAACCTTGTCTTGCACTTTTTGGGCGAGACGAATGCTCTCGGCGATGCGGATCTCGTCATCGTGCGGAAGCTGTTGAGCAAAGCACACCGCTGACGAGGCGGACAAGAACAGAGCTACGAACCACCTGATAATCACGCCGCGCCGTTCGAACAACTTACTTCAACCCCGCCGCGGCCAGCATGTCTAGAAACTGCTTCTTCGTACGCATGTCGATGGCCTGCGCCACAATCTTGCCATCGCGGTCATAGACAAAACTCTTGGGAATGCCTTCGATGTGGTATGCCTTCTCGGTGACGTCTCCCGGATCCAACAGGATGGGGTATTCCACAGGATGCTCTTTGACGTAAGGCAGCACCTTCTCTGGATTCTCGTCGGAGATGGAAAGCACTACCAGCCCTTTTTTCTCGAACGTTTTGTACAGGCCATTAAGGTCCGGCATCTCTTTGCGGCACGGCGGACACCAAGTGGCCCAGAAATTCACCAGCACTACTTTGCCCTTCAGGTCTTTCAGAGCCCAAGTCTTGCCGTTGACGTCCTGCAAGGTGAAGTCCGCTGCGCGACGCGCGGCATCGTCCGCTTCAAGGCTTTTTTTCGCGGCGTCCATCTGTGGGCCAGTCAGCGTAGTCGTGACGTGCTCATATTGCACAAGCGTCGCCAACTCCACATAAGGCTCGGCGGGCTCGCCCTTTTCATCCGGCTGTGGTGTTTCAGTGAGGGCGGCGGCAAGAGTGTCGGCAACTTCTTGCAGTGCATCTTGCCCAAAATAACCTTCCGTTGAGAAGCCTGCCAGCCCATCGGCGAGGCGTACTTTATTGATTCCGGCGGGAAGTTTGCGAATCTCAGCGGCAATCTTCTTGTTCTCGCGGCCTCGGAAGCTATCGGGCACGGACCGCAACAAACCGATCTGTTTGCGAATGGTATCTTCCTGTGGAGTCCAGACGATCTTGGATTGCTGCGCCCATGCGGCACTCCCGCTTAGGAGAGCCACCACTCCCAACATCCCAACTAACGGCCCGCGTTTTATCATCTGGCTCCTCTGTTAAAATAATTCTCTGCACCAGGACGTGGGGCTATAGCTCAGCTGGGAGAGCGCATCGTTCGCAACGATGAGGCCGTCGGTTCGATCCCGACTAGCTCCACCAAATCCCCTCTCAATACGGCCCGATGATCCCACCAATGTTTCGCGTCGCCGGCACACTTCCTTTGGACGCGCCACCCGCCGTTTCGATACCCATGGCCTGCGCGACTACGTCTATATATTTGAGGCCCAGGCCGGTGTTGAACAGAACGACTTTGTCTTTGGCAGAGAGAAGCCCTCTCTTCAGCAGCTTCTTATAAGCGGCGAGGCAAGCCGAGCCCTCCGGCGATGCGAACAAAGCCTCGTCTCGTGCCCACTCCATGATCGAGTCCATCATCTCCGCGTCGGTGACTGCGACCGCTGCTCCGCCACTCTTCTTCACAATGTCCAGCACAATGTAGTCTCCATATGCTTTCGGCACGCGCAAGCCAGCGGCGAACGTGCTGGCGTCTTTCCATGCTTCGGAGACCTGCTTCCCTTCATCGAACGCCTTTGGGATGGGGGCGCATCCGGCCGCTTGCACCGCGATCATCTTAGGACGCTTCTTGCCGATCCATCCCATCTCTTCCATCTCATCAAACGCCTTCCACATTCCGATCATGCCCACGCCACCGCCCGTAGGATAAAACACCGCATCCGGCAATTCCCAATTGAGCTGTTCCGCGATCTCATACCCCATGGTCTTTTTGCCTTCCACGCGGAACGGTTCTTTAAGCGTGGATATCTCGAACCACCCTTCGGCCTGCTTGCGCTCACCAACAATGCGTCCGCAATCGCTGATGAGACCATCAACCAGCGTCACATTCGCACCGTACGCTTTGCACTCAACCAGATTCGCCATAGGCACATCTTTCGGCATGAAGATGAATGCCTGCATCTTTGCCGCCGCACAATACGCCGCCAATGCGCTCGCCGCGTTGCCCGCCGAGGGGATTGCGAGCTTTTCGAAGCCGTAATGCTTGGCCATGGTCACGGCCATGCAAAGTCCGCGCGCTTTGAAAGAGCCGGTGGGATTCACGCCTTCGTCTTTGATCCACACATTGCCGGTCACGCGGCTAGGCAACATTGGCGTAAAGCCTTCGCCAAGCGAAAACGCAGGAGCGCCCGGCAGCACGTCCGCGTAGCGCCACATGGAATTCACGCGGCCTTGCAAGGATTCGCGCGTGAACGTCTTCTTGATGGACTGCAAGTCATAGCGGACATACAACACGCCTGCATCTTTCGGACAAAGCGTCTGCGAAACGTCGGCAGATAGCTGATGTCCGCACTTGGAACATTCCAGAAAAG
This sequence comes from Terriglobales bacterium, assembly GCA_025935035.1. Classification (GTDB taxonomy): domain Bacteria; phylum Acidobacteriota; class Terriglobia; order Terriglobales; family Acidobacteriaceae; genus JAICLA01. The sequence goes on along the minus strand of JAICWB010000001.1, from coordinate 1,089 downwards.
CGATTTTTGCCATGATGATTTCTTTCGATGAAAGCAGGATGAGACAAAAAGTTTAACAGGTAACTATTTAGCCCTTGCGAGCAAGTCCTCTATGCCTGCTCTAAGTTCTTCGATGGGAGTTTCCCCGCTAAGTTTCAATGTTTCCGTCGCGGCCATCTCGTCGCCTGTACTCCAAGACTTTGCGCTCAGTCTCCTCAGAAGCAATTGCAAACCCTGCATGTCCCTACGACGCGCCAATCCCCAAATCGCCTCCGCTCTGGCATCAGCGAACGAATCGTCGAGTCGCTTACGCAACGCTTTTCGAATTGCGGGTGAATCAACAGGTTTCTTCATCGTAAGACTGAGCGAGAATGTGGCCCAATCACGAATGTGCTTATCTCGGTCGTCCATCAAGCCTATTAAGGTTCGAATCGCATCTCGGCTTTTGGGGTTTCCCAATCCTTGCGCTACCGCATGTCTTATATTCTTGTTTCGATCGCGTCTCGCCTTAATTAGTCGTTCAATCGCTTTGTGAGTGCGTAGATGTGCCAAAGCCCACGCCGCCGAGTGTCTGACCATTGAGCTCTTGTCGTCCATGTAACGAACAGCTAACGAGACACTTCGATTCATGAATGGCCTCTCCGTATCCGGCTTACCAGATCCCATTTGAGCCAAGATATCTAGAGCTCTCGCCCTAACTAGAGGACTTTTTGAATTGAGACTCTTTCTTGCAAGCTCAAATATTTCTTCGGTGCCTCTGATCCTTAATACACGAACCGCATCCCATGGCTCCGTAGAGTCATACTTCCCCTTCAACGTTGCGGCAAACAATTCTTCATTGCTTCGTTGGTCTTTTCTCGGATCTTTCCACTTCGAATTGTTTTTTCTTTTTGCCATTATCGCGCCTATTCTATTCCCCCTTCCTTGACGAACCTCCCCGCTGACCTGAATAATAAAAAGTTCCGCACAGGAGTGAACGCACTCAATGTCAACCGCGGTAAGCCCCGGGCCACCTACATCTACATCCGCAAATGATCATCCGCACGGAATAGCGCCTCTGCGCGCCGGCCAAGGACACGAATTCTTCTGGCGACGCCTTCACTCCCTCAG
>JAICWB010000230.1 GCA_025935035.1 Terriglobales bacterium | reverse complement strand
ATAGTGGCTACGCCGTCAGACTGAGAAAGAAGAAGTGTCTTGTATGTGCTCATAAAGTGTTAGTGTCCGTATTGAGCAGCGATCTCGCTGGAGATGGAGGCAGCCTCTGCGATCGAGTGCTTCAGAGGAATCTCGGCATCGCGCTGCAATAAAGCCTTCAGAACATTCTCTGTCGAGATGTTGCCGACTAAAGAATCTTGCGCGAACGGGCAACCGCCGAGTCCCCCGATAACGGAATCAAATCGCCGGGCGCCGGCGTCGTATGCGGCCAGAAGCTTCTCTACCGCAGAATCTGGACGGCTGTGCAGATGCACGCCGATCTCAAGATCGTCATATTTACTGATGACCGAGCCGACGATGTCGCCGATCTTGGCGCTGTCGGCCGCGCCCACCGTGTCTGCCAGCGAGATTTGTCTTATCGACATGTCGGCCAAGATCCCGCAGGCCTCGGTGACTTCCTCTACATTCCACAGGTCGCCGTACGGATTGCCAAAGGCCATGGAAATATATGCAACTACATCTAATCCAGCATCATCCGCCAGGCCCTTGATCCGCTCTAGCTGCTCCGCAGCATCCTCAAGTGACTGCTTCTGATTCTTCTCAAGAAATGTTGGCGACACCGAGTACGGAAAGCCCAACGTGCTAACGGCTTCTGTGGCGATCGCGCGTTGGGCGCCTTTTTCATTCACCACGATGCCGATGATCTCAACGTCGTCCGGCGGATCGAGCTTGCTAAGTACCTCTTCGGAATCTGACATCTGCGGAACTGCTTTGGGAGACACGAAAGAAACTGCATCGATGTGTTTGAAACCAGCGGTGATCAACGCACGAAGGTAAGCGACCTTCGTATCGGTCGGAATTTGACCGGGCAATCCCTGCCAGGCGTCGCGCGGACATTCGATGAGTTTGATTTGAGGCATGGTCTAACGCAGAGACGCAGAGGCGCGGAGGGAGGAGGGTTTTGATAGAACCTTCCTAACCACGCCGCCACGAGTTAAGACATCAATGTAAAAATTAAACAAGAGCCCGACGGGCTTGCGTGCGAGCCGTAAATACGTGAAGAGCTGCGCTTCGTGAACTGACAATAACTTTTCTACGCACTTCAGTTCGACGACGACGAGGTCATCGACTACCAGGTCCATGCGGTATCCACAATCCAAACGTACGTTCTTGTATGAAACAGGAAGAACGACTTGGCGTTCAAATGAAAGCGATTGCAAGTTCAATTCGTGACAGAAACATTCCTCATAGGCCGATTCTAGAAGACCAGGACCCAGACATTTGTGAACTTCGATAGCCGCTTCAATGATCTTCTCTGTCAACTCCTTATGAAGAAAGTCACTCTGCGTCTCTGCGTCTCTGCGTTCAAATCGGTCCCTCATGTTTGCAGCACCCCCACATTGAACTTGGGCACATCAGGATTCAGTGACACCGCCTCAAGCGCATCGATCAACGCTTGGCGGGTATCGAGCGGGTCGATGATGGCATCTATCCAGAGCCGCGCGGCGCCATAACGAGGATCGGTTTGCCGGTCGTAAGTGGCTTTGGTCTCGTCGTAAAGCTCTTTCTTTTCTTCGTCACTGAGTTTCTTGCCGCCACGTTCGAGTTGTTTGATCTTGATCTCAACCAGAGTGCTGGCGGCGGAAGCCCCGCTCATGACTGCATATCGCGCTGTTGGCCATGCGAAGACGAAGCGGGGGTCGAAAGCTTTGCCGCACATGGCGTAGTGTCCCGCACCGAAGCTGCCGCCGATGATGACGCTGATCTTCGGAACGACAGAATTGGAAACGGCATTCACCATCTTCGCTCCGGCTCGAATGATGCCGCTCCATTCGGCGTCTCTGCCCACCATAAAGCCGTTCACATCATGCAAGAAGACGAGCGGGACAAGGTTTTGGTTGCAGTCCATGATGAAGCGCGCGGCTTTGTCAGCGGACTCAGTGTAGATCACACCGCCGAACTCAACTCGCTTCTCTCCAGTGTGTGCATCGGTGTGATGGACGTGGGTCTTCTGATTGGCCACAATGCCCACAGCGTGCCCGCCAATACGCGCGTAACCGCATAGCAAAGTCTTGCCGTACTCGGCTTTATATTCGTCAAACTTGCTCCCGTCCACGATGCGTGCTATCACTTCATGCATATCGTACGGCTTTGAAACGTCAGACTCGACGATACCGTAAATCTCTTCTGACTCGAGTTCCGGCTCTTCCTCTTCTGTGACGCTGTAAGGCGAATTCGCCGCGCGGCCTCCCATCTTTTCGACGAGGGAACGAATGCGTTCGATACACGCTTCATCACTTTCCTCGCGATAATCGATTGTTCCCGCGATCTGCGCATGCATCTTTGCGCCACCGAGTTCCTCCGCTGTGTACTTTTGCCCTATAGCGGCCTGTACCAATGCCGGTCCGGCGAGGAAGAGTCCGCTGCCTTCGGTCATTAATATGTGGTCACACATCACTGGCAGGTATCCACCGCCGGCCACGCACATGCCCATGATGGCTGCGATCTGAGGAATGCCCATGGCGGACATCACGGCGTTGTTGCGGAAGACACGGCCAAAGTCGTCTGTGTCAGGAAACACATCTTCCTGAAGTGGCAAAAACACCCCAGCCGAATCGACGAGATAAATCGTGGGAATCCGATTCTCAATGGCAATGTTCTGCGCACGGATCACTTTCTTAGATGTCATGGGAAAGAACGCGCCAGCTTTCACCGTGGCATCATTCACTATGAGCATGAACAAGCGGCCGTGGATGCGGCCCAGTCCAGTCACCACTCCGCCGGAAGCGGCGCCGCCCCATTCTTCATACATGCCGAACGCAGCGTAAAGCCCAAGTTCGCGAAACGTCGTGTCCTCGTCGAGCAGAAGTTCGATCCGCTCGCGGGCGGTCAGCCGTTTCTTATTGTGCTGGCTATCGATCGCTTTGGCGCCGCCGCCCTCGCGAATCTTTTCTTCCTCAGCATGGATTTGCACCATGAGGTCAGCCATGGCGCGCATGTTCTTCTCAAAACGCGGTGAGGTCGCGTCAATCTTGGTCTGGAGTACGTTATTTGTGGTCTCAGGCATGGATGATGTCGCGTGGCAGGAAACTCTTTACGATACAGGAGCGCGAAGAGCGGAGCAATCCAGTGATAGCACCTTAGCGTTTTCGAAAAAGCGGAGACTCAAGCAATTTGGTCTGCGCCCATTCTTGTGCTCTTCGGGTCGGCTTCTCAGATATCTCATCCACCAGTCCGATATTGATGGCTTCTTCAGCATTAACTTTTTCTGCTGTCAAAAACATCTGCAGTGCGCGAGCTTTGCCGATGAGTCGTGGCATCCTTTGCGTCCCGCCCCAGCCTGTCATGATGCCGAGCGATGCGCCGCGATGTCCGAAGATGGATTTTGGCGAGCAGATGCGAAAGTCACAAGCTAGTGCGAGGTCCAGGCCACCGCCCATGCAGTATCCGTTGATGGAAGCGATGACGGGGGCAGGGAAAAAATCTATCGCATTCATCAAACGTTGCCCGGTAAGCGCGAAGGCATATGCCTCGGCACCGTGCAGTGCAGCAATGGCATTGATATCCGCTCCGGCAGAGAAGAAGTGCTCATTCCCTTTAATGATGAGCGGCTTCGGTGAAGCTACTGCGGCAAGGGCCTCGACTTCGTCGGCCAAAGTGCGAACTTTGTTGAGTCGCAGACGGTTGTAGCCATCACTGCTTTCCATGCGCAAGATGGAAAACCTATCGTGGCGGACGACAGTTATTCCATCCGGGCCTTTGAGTGTCATCTAATCGGGCTCGCCGCTGCAAAATGAAAATGGCTGCGTGGATCTCACACAGCCAATCATAAATTACGAATCGCGATTAGATGTCGCCATCGCCGGTGCCACGTTCTTTGATCACCGTGCCGCCATTGACAGTGGACGCTTTGATCACAGGGTTTGAACCTATGCGGAAGATGCGATCATTGTCGTCCCATGTCTTTTCGCCGTTTTGGCAGGCATCCGCTTTGCAGATCAGCGAGGAGTAACGCCCGGCGGAAACCTCGAGTGAAGAAGAGAAATTCTTGGGGATCTCGACGACCAAGCCGCCATTGTGCGACTTCGCGTCCAACCCGGCGCCGTTCCACGTCTGGCCCAACTGGATGCTAAGGCCGCCGTTTTGCACGCTGGCCGTTACGTCGCCGCCGCAATCTTTGATAGAGACGCCGCCATTCTGGGCTTCCACATTGATCTTACCGGTGGATTGCTTCAGAGAGATGCCACCGTTCAGCGCATGTGCGGTGATGTTGCCGTCTACTTTGTTCAGCGAGATTCCGCCGTTGTGCACGGAGAGGTCCAGCGTGGCGCCACGCGGCGCGAAGACCAACAACACGGAAGACCACGCCACATCGTCATTGTTCGAGCCGTCCGGGCCATTCACAGTTATCTGGTTGCCGTTGTGGCTGAGGTGGACTTGGCTGAGTACGCTGTTGGCCTCGCTCTGGGTACGAGCCGCTGCTGCGCGACAGAGCTTCACGCTGATCTCGCTCTTGTCCCACGTGCGCACATGGATCCCGCCGTTCTGTGAGGCAGTCACATTGATCGGTGAGTTGGCGAGGTTCAGCGCTTCTTCGCTCGTAGCCTGTGCTGGCAAATCGTCAGAGTAGATGTGAATGTGATCTGCGCATTCAGTGCTGTCTGAATTAGTGCTGTTCATGCTGAGGTTGTGTCCCCAGCGCTGTGCGGCTGCGGGGAGGGTTAGTGCGAATGCCAGAAGGCCCAACGGGATCGAACGCAAAAAGAAATGCTTTGTGGACATAGCTCACCTCGAATGGTGGCTTAGACCTGAGGGCGAAGGAGCGGTTAGGAGATTAT
>JAICWB010000190.1 GCA_025935035.1 Terriglobales bacterium | reverse complement strand
GCCGAGCCCGATGAATCAAAGAAGGGCCGCTCCAAGCTCGGCCTCAAAGCCGCGACGGCGATGTATGACGAGCTGCGAAAAAGGATATTTCCTGACCTGCGCGTCGGCCTGCTCCACGGCAAACTTCGCGCCGAAGAAAAGGAAGAGATGATGCGCCGCTTTCAGTCGAAAGAGATCGATGTGCTCGTTTCCACCACGGTGATCGAGGTCGGCGTGGACGTAGCGAACGCCAATATCATGGTGGTGGAGCACGCTGAGCGTTTTGGGCTCGCGCAGCTCCACCAGCTACGTGGACGAATCGGCCGTGGCGCGGCAAAAAGCTATTGCGTGCTAATGACTGACTCCAAAGCCAACATCACAGAAGAGGCCGAACGTCGCCTCAACGAGATGGTGCGCACGCAGAACGGCTTCGACATCGCCGAACTCGACCTTGAACTCCGCGGCGCCGGCGAATTCTTTGGCACCCGTCAGGCAGGCGCGCCGGAGTTACGCGTAGCCAACCTCGTTCGCGATAAGAAGGTGTTGGAGATGGCAAAGAAAGAAGCCACTCTCATCACCAGCGGCGCTGATCCGGCCATTACCCCGGCTGAGATCGCCCGCGTGATGGAACATCTGAAGAATCATTGGCAACGCCGGTATGGATTGGTGGAGGTGGGATAACGATGGATGACTTAAAGAGTTGTTATGAACGTATCAAGAGTTTTGGACTTGAACTTGAAGACTACCAAGTAATTGATACGGTTCGGCAGCATCGAGACTATTGGCGGCCAAAAAGCGTTCGTGTTGTTTTATTAGCCGAGTCGCACGTTTGGACGACACCTGCGGATTTTGCATGCACGATAGACGTCAAACGATTTGGGCTTAATGACTATCCAAAAAATTACGTGCGGCTGGTATATGACTTAGCCTACGGCGAAAACGAGTTACTCAGCGGGTACGCCGTAAAAAACAAGGGCACCCCCCAGTACTGGAAAATTTTTTACAGTACCTGCAACCGCCTGACATCGAATGCAGATAGCTGGCTGATAATGAAAACTTCAAATCGGGATTTAAACTCCAGAATCGCAGCCAAAATTTCGCTATTGAGAAAAATGCAGGAACGAGGAGTTTGGCTGATGGATGCCAGCATCGTGTCTCTTTATAAGCCTGGAGGTTTTAAGCCAAGCTCGATATCTATGGAACAAGCTCTTGAGCAGAGTTGGGACCATTACATCGGCCGAGAATTAGTCAATATTAATCCTCGTCACGTTATTTGCATCGGCAAGAAGGTTTATCGAACATTGGAGAGCAGACTATTGAGCGTTTGCAAGCGAGAGAATCTCTCATGCATTGCACAGCCGCAGGCACATCTTTCGGCGGCGGAGCACCTTTCGAACCTCCAATGTTGTTTTGATATATGTGAACGCCATTCGCTCGCATCAACAGGTGCACATGCCTGACGCCGCCCTGTTCCGCAAGCTGCCTTCGGTGGATGAGGTGCTACGCCTTGCTACCATTGCCGGGCTGCTCGCGCGCGAAGGTCTTCCTGCCGTTACGGAGGCTGCGCGAGTCGTGCTGGCGCGTCTGCGAGACGAGATTGCTGCGGGCACGCTCGGTGAAAAGGAAGTCGACCTCGCGCTTGGCGGTCTTGCAGAGGCCATTGAACGCCAGATCCGCCACGTCTTCACCTACTCGCTGCGCACGGTTATCAATGCTACCGGCGTGATCCTACACACCAATCTCGGGCGCGCTCCGCTTTCCGAGCCCGCGCTCATGCACGTGATGCAGTCCGCGCGTGGATTCTCCAACCTCGAATTCGATCTGAACACGGGCGCGCGCGGGAAGCGCGACGTCCACGCACAACAGCTGTTCTCTCGCCTTCTCGATACCGAGTCTCGTAAAACGCAGACCATCGTGGTGAACAACTGCGCGGCGGCGGTGCTTCTCGCACTGAATTCCCTCGCCGAAGGCGGCGAAGTCATCGTCTCGCGCGGAGAACTCGTCGAGATCGGCGGCAGCTTCCGCGTTCCGGATGTGATGGGCAAAGCCGCCGCCACACTGCGCGAGGTCGGCACAACCAATCGGACGCGTATCGCCGACTACGAAAAGGCAATCAATGACAAAACACGCCTGCTGCTTCGCGTACACCGCTCCAACTTCGCTATCGTCGGATTCACCGAGCAGCCCGGCATCGAAGAGTTGGTCGCGCTCGGCAGGAAGCACGACATTCCCGTTCTCGAAGACCTCGGCAATGGCTCGCTGCTCGATCTGCGCGGCATCGGCATCAATGAATCCGGCGTGGCTGATAGCCTGCGCGCGGGCGTCGATCTCATTACCTATTCCGGCGACAAGCTTCTCGGTGGTCCGCAGGCCGGAACGCTTACCGGCCGGGCTGACCTCGTCACCAAGTGCCGCAGCAACCCACTCTTTCGCGCCTTGCGCGTGGACAAGCTAACCTACGCCGCCCTCGAAGCCACGCTGCTTGACCACCTTCGCGGACAACACGACGCGATCCCGGCACTCCGCATGATGCGAATTCCGGCGGACGATATCCGCGCACGTGCTGAAGTCTTGTCGAAGGCGGTCAACCCTTCTCGCGGACTGTTCGCAGGCGTTGTCCACGGCGAATCTGTGATCGGCGGCGGCACTGCCCCGACCGCCACGCTGCCCACATTTCTGGTGGCAGTCACGCACAAAGAGCTCAGCGCAGACGAAGTCCTGGCTCGTCTGCGACGCAACTCGCAGCCCATAATTGCTCGCATCGAAGAAGGCCGCGTGCTGCTTGACCTGCGTACGGTGTTCCCGGAGCAAGACAGCGCAATCGTCGAAGCTCTCAGCGCCATCTAATAGCAGTAGTGGCCACCATTTACACCATCGGGCACTCCACGCGCGAGCTAGCGGAATTCTCCGCCGTGCTGCAAGCGCATGAGATCGCCACGCTCGTGGACATCCGCGCTTTTCCCATGTCGCGCCGCCTGCCGCACTTCAATCGCGAACGTCTCGAGATGTGGCTGCCGGAGATCGGTGTCGATTACGTCTGGATGAAGGAACTAGGCGGACGCCGCAAGAAGATCACGAATGACTCACGCAACATCGCGCTACGCAGCGATTCGTTCCGCAATTATGCGGACTACATGCTCACGCCGGAGTTCCAGTCGGCCGCAGCGCGTGTCGTCACCCTCGCGGAACGCGGCCGACCCGCTATCATGTGCGCTGAGCGCATGTGGTTCCAATGTCACCGAATGATGGTGAGTGACTACCTCGTCGCCCACGGCAACGCCGTACTGCACATCAATGACGAGAAGCCGCCAAAGGAACACGCTCTGATGAAAGAAGCTCGCATCATCGAGGGCGAGCTCATCTATAAAGGTGATCGGCTGCTATAACATCTCTTCATGGCCATCGTCGGCACCGGCATTGATATCACTGAAGTCGCCCGAGTCGCCGCAGCAATCGAACGTTTCGGTGAGCGCTTTCTCAATCGCATCTACACGCCGGCCGAGATCGCCTATTGCCAATCAAAGAAGCGCGGCGCCAACCAGAGTTTTGCCGCGCGCTTCGCCGCGAAAGAAGCGGGGATGAAAGCCATCGGCACGGGACTGCGTCGCGGAGTGACTTGGCATGATGTGGAAGTCAGCCGCGAGCCCGGTGGACGCCCTACCATCATCTTCCATCGCAAAGCCGCTGAGTTCGCCGCGAAGCTGGGCATGAAGCGCGCTGCACTCTCGCTCACTCACACCGAGCATGAAGCTCTGGCACAGGTGATCCTGGAAGATCAGTAACGCAAAAGAAAAGGGCCGCCGCAGCGACCCTCGCTAATTCCAGCGAACATCAATGCTTGTAGCCAGCCTCGATCCAGGCATCCAAATCATGATGCAACTTGTCCGCGGCCTTCTTGTCGATGTACATCATGTGCCCACCTTCGTAATACTCGAACGACACATTCTTCTTCACTGAAGGTTCCAAATTCATGTGGTCAAATGTGTTCTCAATCCCGTTGAATGGCGTAGCGTGGTCGTAGTATCCGCAAAGCACCAGCACTTTCAGATAAGTCTGCTCCGTCATAGCGGAGCGCAACGCTTCTGCCGGGCCACCGGGCTGGCCCTGGTCCCACGGGCGAACGTTGGCTGAGATGGTGTAGTAAGCGTCAGAGTTCCACTTCAATTCACGACGCACCCAATCCTGGAACGCGGCTACATACGCGCCTTCGTACGAGGCTTCGCTGGAATCGTATTCCACTCGCTCGCCGGCGGCGTCAACATCCATGCCGGTGAAGCGGGCGTCAAGCCGTCCAACCGTCAGGCGCTTGTCGCGCAGCAATTCCTTGAACCAGCGTTGCGGACTGATGCGCAGGTTCGTCTCTTGAATGTATTTTTCTGACAGGCCGGTCATTGCGGAAAGCTCTTTTGCAATGCTGGCCTTTTCCTCCGCCGGGATCTTGTCGCCTTTTTCCAGCGCTGCCGCGTACGGACCATGTGTGAACTCGCGTGCCTTTTGCGCTACTTGTTCGATCGTCAGCTTCTGCCATTCCGGCGCCAATACTTTGTGGAACCATCCGGAGCAAACGATCGTCGGCAGCCAATACTCCGTGCGGTCATCGGCGCCCCAGTTGCCGAATCCTACAGACGACAACAATGCCACGCCGTTCATGTACATCTGGTGGCGCTGTTGCAGGATGTTCGCCATCTCTGCCGCGCGTGTTGTCCCGTAGCTTTCGCCGATGATGAATTTCGGCGAGAGCCAGCGCTCGGTGCGCGTCACATATTGATAGACGAAGTCAGAGAACCAAGTCGCATCGTTCACTACACCGTAGAACTGCTGCGGATTCTCGCCCGGCATCGGCCGGCTGTATCCGGTCGAGACGGCGTCGATGAACACCATGTCAGTCGCGTCGAAGAAAGAATCTTCGTTGTCGACATACGCGTACGGCGCCGGCCCCTGCGCGTGTCCGTCTGGCGTAAGCGAAACATGCTTCGGGCCAAGGCCCATATGCGTGAATGACGATGCCGATCCCGGCCCGCCGTTGAATACGAACGCCACCGGGCGCGTCTTCGGGTCCTGCACGCCGTCTTTTGTATAGGCGACGAAGAACATCGAAGCCTTCGGGACCCCGGCGTCGTCTTTGATGATGTAGTTGCCCGCGGTCGCCGTGTATTCAAACGTCTGTCCGCCCACGCGCGCAGTGTGGTGCGTGACTGAGAATTTCTCTTCCGGCGCGGGCGCTTGTCGCGGCTGGCGTTCGGCTTGTCCCGGCGTGCCGCCTTGTTGCCGCGTAGCTGCCTGCTCTTCCGGCTGGCGCGGCGTGGGGTTTGCGGTCGTAGTCGGTTGCTGCTGGCGCTCTCCATCAGGATTGCGCCGCTGTGCGCTTGTGGTGACCGCAAAAGAGATGGCAAATGCCATCACGAATAAAAGACGGATCAGTTTGGACATTTAGGCTCCTTAGGTTGGAGTGCTTTGCGCGGCCAAGGATAAACTCCTTAACGCGCCTTCGGCCAGTAAAGGAATGTAAACATGCGGCCAAGTCAAAGCTGAACGAAGCGCGACACCGCCGCAGTACGGAAGCACCTTGTTATGATGGATGGCCCGCATGAGCTCATCCACCCTCGAATCTCCCGCACAACCTGTTTCGCAATCGTCCACCGGCCAATCGCGCATCATGTTTGCCGTCGCACTGGCCAGCTTTGCCAGCCTGCTGCTTGAGCTCGGCCTCACGCGCTTGTTCTCGGT
>JAICWB010000347.1 GCA_025935035.1 Terriglobales bacterium | reverse complement strand
TTCCATCTATGGCACTGACGAAACGACAACGCGAGATCTACGATTTCATCTCACAGTTCGTGGCAAAGAACGGCTATTCGCCCTCATTCGAAGAGATAGGCGAGGGCATGGGACTGAGTTCACTGGCCACTGTGCATAAGCACCTGACCAACCTTGAGAAAAAGGGCATGCTCAAGCGGGACTACAACCGCTCCCGCTCTATCGACGTGATCCAGCCCAAGGGCAAGATGAAGCAGGAGATGATGCTCAGTACCGCGGGCGTATTGCCGCTGCTGGGACGCATCGCCGCCGGTCAGCCGATCGAAGCGTTAGAAATGCCAGCCACCATCTCGCTGAATGACGTTACTCGCTCAAAAGAGGTCTTCGTCCTCCAAGTCACCGGCGATTCAATGCAAGATGAGCACATTGTGGATGGCGACTATGTGATGGTCGAACGGCAAAAAACCGCCAGCAACGGCGAAATCGTTGTGGCTCTTGTAGATGGTACTGACGCTACGCTGAAACGCATGTATCGCGAGGGTGACAAAATACGTCTTCAACCGTCTAACGCCATGATGAAACCGATCATGGTCCCGGCCGCTGCCGTGCAGATCCAAGGCCGCGTGATCGGCGTATTGAGGAAGTATTGAAAGTGAGAAACCGTTATGTGCAACGACCTGAACATCCCGGAGAAAGACGCGAAGAAGGAGTTTGAAGCCATTGTGCGCATGCTGTTAGAAGACGCACCGGAATGCTCCGATCGCAATCGCTCTGACGAATAACTTAGACCAGGTTTGCTGCGGCTCGTTGCCAAACCTCCCGCAAAACAAAAAACCAGCCGAAAGGCTGGGTTTTCTGTTTAAAGAATCTCTTTTTTTATAGATGCTTGTTGATCGCGTTCTCGATCACATCTTTGGCAACGTAGCCTACGATCTGTTCCTTCACCTGCCCACCCTTGAAGACCAGCAATGTGGGAATGCCGCGCACGTTGTAGCGCATGGGCGTGGATGGATTCTTGTCCACATCCATCTTCATGATCTTTGCCTTGCCCTGATAAGAGGTGGCTACGGCGTCAACGGTCGGAGCGATCGCCTTGCAGGGGCCGCACCATGCCGCCCAGAAATCGACCAGCACCGGCTGCTCTGACTTCAACACTTCCTGCTCAAAGTTCGCGTCTGTGGCTTCAATGATCGCTTGCACTGCCATGTTCGTCTCCCTCTTTCTGCGCCTAATACTTGTATCAGATGCGCTTGGGTGCTGGAAAGTCGCAAGGCTGGCCGTGGTAAATGGCGGCAACTACTCTGGCAAGGTTACTGCGGTTACGCAGCGGTTACTTTGGGCATTTGCCGGTTCCAGTGTGGAAACCTATAGTTCCTCACGTAGGCAGGCCTGGGGGAGGACTGCCGAAGATTGCGCCCGCTGACTCATGTCGCGGGCGCTGTCTTTTAGAGGCCAAATCAAAGACCTTGCACTAGCGCTCGGCATGCTCAATGCGGCGCTCACCCTCTATTTGATTTGAACGAGCTCTTCTTCTTTGGATTCCGGCGTCCGCGCGGCTGGCGGCGGAGTCTTCGCCTTCTTCAGCGGATTCTGCGGCGCGCGCCAGTGGTCGATATAGCTGATCTGGTGCACGCAGGAAATAGTGCAGTGCGGCGCGCAGTATTTTTCCGCAACGAACTCGCGGCGGATGTCCGCCAGTGAATACGTCGCCAGCGGTACTCCGGGCATGCCGCGCTGTTGCGAGCACCAGTGCACCAGCCCGTTCTCACATATATAGAGGTAACGCGCGCCGGAGCGGCAGCGCCAGTCATTCGTCTTGCCGTAAGCGATATTCTTCTGGAAGTGGTTGAACTGCGAATAGTTCGATTTCTCAAACTTCATGATCTCTTCATACACGGCGATCTCTTCCGGCTTCAGCGGACGCAGCTGTCCATCGCCGTCATGAATGATGCCGACGGTTGAAGTGAACCCAAGCTCGATGGCGCGCTTGCTCACCGTGAGCGCGTCTTGCGGATTGTGGATCCCGCC
>JAICWB010000030.1 GCA_025935035.1 Terriglobales bacterium | reverse complement strand
TGCGCTGGCGGAGGGCAAAGAACCTGCGCGCCTAATACCAACGGCCCCACATCAAGATGAACTCGATGACGCCGGGCTTAGCTATTGGCAGCGCATCTTCAAATCGAAGATCGAAACGCTACGCCTTCCCTTAGCGAACGATCCCAATGGCTTTGGGGACTACGCCGGCGATTGTCTTGAAGCTGAGATTGGCGAGGAGATTGTCAATGTCCTGAAAGGCCTCACTCGCGCACATTCCATTACGCTCTTCCCTGTTTTGCTCGCAGCCTTCGCGGTTATGTTGCGGGCGCATACGGGGCAGACTGAACTTCTGATCTGCACGCCCATGACGGGCCGCACACGTTCGTCAGTTCGGAATGCGGTAGGTTATTTCAACAATATTGTCCCGCTGCGATTGGACATCAGTGGCGATCCCACTTTTTTGGAGCTCATTAGCCGGATGTCCGCCGCCGCCCGCGGCGCCTTCGAGCATCAGACCGTGCCGTTTCAGTCCATTGCCACTCTTCCTGGACTACAAGGCGTGCGCGCATCGCGGTGTCTCTTCTCTTTGCAGAACATTCCAGGACTGCAACTGAACTTGCCAGCAATCTCTACCAGCTATCAAGACGTTCCAAACGGAACCGCGAATTTCGATGTCTCGTTTTTCTTGGAAGAAAAAAGCGGCAAGCTGCGCGCCGTGATTCCCTACAAGACGCATCATTTCTCGGCGGATAGGATCGGCGAACTGAAGCAACGCTTTGTAGAATGCCTGCAGAAGCTCGCAGCGCAGCCGGATGCGGCCATCAGCAGTTTGCTGAACGACAAACGGGACTGGGAACGCTCATCAGCGGCTCAATCACGCATCGCGGCGGCGCCTGAAGGTCCAGAGCCGCCTGTCGAGCTGATCGAACGCGTTCTCGCGTTATGGCGTGGCCTCTTTAGTGGCGTAAAGGCAGAAGCAATCCATAGCAGTTCTGACTTCTTTGAACTTGGCGGAGATTCGATGCTGGCGGCCAAGCTCTTTACGCATATCAGAAGAGAATTCAAGGCTGACCTGCCACTCACCACCTTATTGGAAGCGCCAACGCCGCGAAGATTGGCGCAATGCTTGAGCAATTCAGACTGGAGCGCTTCGTGGTCGCCGGTCACAGCTTTGCGCACGTCTGGTACGCGCCCCAGCCTGTTTTTCATGCCCGGCGGTGGGGGCAATATTTTGTCATTCCGCAAGCTTGCGGAACTGCTTGGCGAAGATCAGCCGGTTTACGCGTTGCGCGCACAGGGCTTAAAGCGCGGAGAAGACGCGCTGGCAACCGTCGAAGAGATGGCGGTCGGGTACCTCAAAGTAGTGCAGAGTGTGCAGCCGCGTGGCCCGTATATGTTCGTCGGGCATTCCATCGGCGCGGCTGTGGCCTATGAGATGGCGCAACAGTTGATCGCGAAAGGCGAGAGTGTATCGCTAGTAGGTCTGCTTGATCATCCCGGCCCGGACATCAAGTTCCGCGTATCTGACTGGCTTCGCTTCAACTTAATGAGCCTCACACAGATGAATGCCCGCGAGCGCATACAATTCATCTATCGCGGGGTCCGATGGAAGATCGTAAGCCGCCTTGCTAACCTGCGCGCGCGCACCGGCGACCAGCACCTCAGCAGCAAAGCCGCCTCCGAGTGGAGCTCTATCGATGTGATAGAGGGCTCCATGCAGGCTCTGCGCAACTACAAAGTCAAACCGCTTGACGGAAGGGTCGTCCTCTTTCGCTGCGAGATCGGCTCACCAAAGATCCGCGCTGATCGCTTCGGCGGTTGGGGCGGAGTGGCGAAACGCGGCGTGAGAATCTTCGAGGTTCCCGGTGAGCACATGACGATGCTCGGCGAGCCGCATGTATATGGATTGGGTAAAGCGTTAGCACAGAGTATTGATGAGGTGCTCGGTGCTGGAGGTTTGGCTCAAAGAGCTAACACGCCCTGAAGCGCCGATAGGGATTCAAGAAGGTAAGCTGCTAGAAGAAATTTGGAGGCGCGGGTGGGAATCGAACCCACGCATAAAGGTTTTGCAGACCTCTCCCTTACCACTTGGGTACCGCGCCGTTTTACAACAAAGCCCCTCACGGCTGAGGGGCCAGAAATACCTAAAATCTGGAGCGGGAGACGGGGGTCGAACCCGCGACTTCGACCTTGGCAAGGTCGCGCTCTACCACTGAGCTACTCCCGCTTGTGGTGGACTCGAACCTCATTATATCCAGCTTCAAAAAACGGCGCAAACCTTCCGCATTTCAGTCCCGATCAGGGCCGAAAAGCACGCAAAACTAAAGTTCCTTAGCCACTCCTCCGATATATGTCCTGTAAGCACAGACCATTGGAGGTCACCCAGTAATGTCAGATAACCCTGCAAAAGTACTGCTCGTTGATGATTCCGGCTTCTTTCGCCGCGCATTGACGCAAAACCTGGAAGGCGTGGGATTCGCCGTCACCGGCTGCGCCAACGGCGAAGAGGCCATCAAGATCGCCAAAAAACACCGCTTCGATGTCATCATCCTGGACCTGCATATGCCGCGCATGGACGGCATGATCACGCTGCGCATCCTTAACGGACGCCCTGAGACGCGTGGCACACCGGTGGTGGTCGTAACCGCGAATGATAAGGCCGATGACCGCATGACCGTGATGCAGCTTGGCGGCATCTATCGCCCTAAGAAGAGCCTGACGTTCGACGCGCTGCTTGAGACGATCCAGTCATGTCTCGCGCTGAGCGCGCCTGCGGTGAAGGCATCTTAAGTCCAGAGTAGCTGGAATAATTCTTCCGTATGGCGGGCATTGGGCAACCCTGATTTGTTGCGGGAACTCCGATTCACTAACGTTTCCAAAGTTCGAGGGCCCCAATGCGTCGTCTCCTTTCACTGGCAGTTGCCTGTATTCTCTCTCTTCCTGTCTTCTCGCAGTCCGTCAGTTTCAATATTAATCGCCTGTCGCACCAGCTCGTTGTGGTCGGCGACTTCAACAACGACGGCCGCGAAGACGGCATCGCGTTCACTGGCACCGTGAGTACTGGCACCCACGGTTTTTACGCCGAGATGTCTACCGCGACAGCGGCTTACACAGCCGGCCCTTCCTACACTTTCCCTAATGGGGAAGCTATGGAGACTTATGCTGTGGCCGACTTTAATCATGACGGCAAGCTGGATGTAGTGATCGCAACCGGCGATTCGAAGCTGCTCGTTTACCTGGGACAGGGCAATGGCAGTTTTCAATCGCCGAAGACCATCTCGCTTCCTTTCCTTACGGGCAGCATCAAGCCGGCAGACGTGAACCACGATGGCAACATGGATCTGGTTATGGTCAACGGACCAAGCAACGCTGCCGCGACACTCGTGTCATATTTCGGTGACGGTCATGGCGGCTTCACTGCTGGCCCTTCTTCGAACTTCGACTACAATTACGCAATAAACGGTACCGGCGACTTCGACGGGGATGGGGCAGCCGACATCATGACCGCAAATTGCGGTCCCGGTGGATGCAACTTCACGGTTTACTTCGGCGATGGCACGGGCAGGTTCAGCTCGCCGGTCATGGGTGGCACCGGCCAATCGCATTTCTCGATCGCAGATGTTGATGGCGATGGAAAGTCAGACATCATCGCTACCAATGAGCATTACATCAACGGTTCAGATAGCCAGTTCCTGATCATCTTTTATGGCCAAGCAGACAGGACCTTGCAGACTGTCGAGGTTCCTACGTCGCAGTGCGCGTTCGACACTCCCGTTGTCGCAGACTTCAACGGCGACCACATGCCCGACATCATCTTCTTTGAACACGAATGTACTGATAACCCCGACACCGCGCAGGCGGCGATCCTATTCGGCACAGGAAGTCGCACCAACTTCGGGCCAGAGCAAGTTGTCTATTACAGCCACTATTCCCAGCAGCCCGGATATGACGCGAAGGTCTTGCGCGCCAACAATAGCGATGCAAAGCCCGATGTCTATTTCAGTGAACTGGCGGACGATAGCGGCAGCTTTCCTCAGAATTACAATCTGCTGGTCAATGCCACTTCCAACAATAGCGTGGGCGCATTCGCCGGGTGCAACGCGCCTAATTCGGTCGCGGGCTTCCGCATCTGCTCGCCAGCGCCGGGAAGCAGCGTTGGTTCTCCGGTGAACTTCTCGTTCGCCGCCGCAGGAAGCGTTCCCATGCGCAAGGTGGAAGTCTGGTCTGATGGCAACAAACTGATCGAGAATTTGTATGCCTTCTCCGATTATGCCTTCATCGATTCTGCTGTCACCATGAGTCCAGGCACGCACAATGTGACCCTGGTATCGGCCGGGTGGGACAACTCGATCCAGACAAAGTCATTCACGCTGAACGTAGCTGGTGGAAGCGGATGCACCACGGGGAACACCATCACCGTGTGCTCACCGACTCAGGGCTCTACTGCCTCGTCTCCAGTTCACGTGCAAGCCAGCACAACACTGGGTAATCCCACTTACCGCTTTGAACTGTGGAATGGCAGCACAAAACTGCTCTCAGTCGCCAATAGCAACAACATGACTGGAAATGTTTCGCTCTCATCGGGCACGCACAAACTCGCTTTTGTGGCGAGATTGGCGGACGGCACGCGCAAAGAGCTGGATGTGACGTTTACCGTGAAGTAGTGCTGGCAGTTTAAAGGTGATCAGCGGTGTTCACTTAGGTGAACGCCGTTCTTTTTTAGTCTCGACCGTGACCTAACGATTCGTCTTCACCGGTTTGGGCGGCAACCGCCTCGGTGATGCGATTGCGCACGTCCCACAGCTCTTTGAACAGTGCATGCTCCTGGCGCTGCCGCAGGATGTCTACGGGATTACCGCCTGTACCGATCACGTTCCCGCCGATGATGCGTTGTGCCAGCTTCAAGTGCAGGAAGCGGAATGTCTGGATGCGCTGATCGAAATCTACCAGCAGCTCTGCGATCTCATGCAGCGCAAAATACTTCTCATGCTTGCGATAGAGTCCGTCCAGCGTGAGCTTCTGCTTCTTCAGCACTGCATAAAAAGTCTCGGCGATCTCCGGCCCGATGTGCAGCATCGCCAAAAATCCCGGCGACTGCAAGCCGCTGCCGTGACCTAGTCCGGCGCGGATCACGTGATAGTCATACGGCGTGAGCCCATCGAGAATGCTCATTGCGGAAATGGTCAGGTCTAAATAATGATTGGCACGCCGGATGAGCCGGGCGGCCTGAGGCAGATCATTTTTCTTGAGCAGGTCGATCGCGCGTTCCAGTTCATTCTCTGCACCGCGTAACAATAACTCTGAACTCTGGTGCACGATCTGGAACGTGTGCTCTTCCGCGTGGTTGCGCTTGTCTTTCGGCTTTTGCAGTGAGAGCAGATCGTCTGTGCGCAGGTAACGCTCATAGTCCGTCTTGCCTTTGCCCGGCAGGATGGGGCGCTGAAAATCTCCCGGCTTCGGCGGCGTCTTCATTGCTCGTGCTTAGCGGCTTCCTCGGCGCTGATGATCTGCCCGTCGCGCATATAGATGGTACGGTCACCGTAGCGCGCGGCGGCTGGATTGTGTGTGATCATCAGCACAGTCTGGCCGAATTCTTTGTTGGACTCGCGCAGCATGGAGAGCACGACATCAGAATTCTTCGTGTCGAGATTGCCGGTGGGCTCGTCCGCCAGGATGATACTCGGGCGATTCACCAGGGCTCTTGCCAGGGCCACTCTCTGCTGTTGTCCGCCGGAGAGCTCAGAGGGACGATGATCCAAGCGGTCTTCTATTCCCAAAAGGCCGGTCACCTTCCGCATGAACGCTTCATCTACTTTGCCATTCGTCCCGGCGATCTCATGCGCGATCTCAATATTGCCGCGCGCCGTGAGTGTAGGCAGAAGATTGAATTTTTGGAAGACGAATGCGATCTTCTTTTTACGCGCGCGAGTGCGCTGCGCGTCATTTAGCCGGGCGAAATCATCGCCATCAATGATCACGCGGCCAGAAGTAGCCTGAGTGAGCCCGCCCAGCAGGTAGAAGAGGGTGGACTTGCCGCTGCCCGAGGGCCCCACGATGGTGACGAATTCTCCGCGCTCCACGGAGAAAGTAACCCCCTGCAGGGCGGGCACTTCTACCCGTCCTACACGATAGATTTTTGTGAGGTTCTCTGCTTGGATGATGGGCGCCATGCGAACCATCAATTATTACATGGCGACTGAGAGTAGGTTGGACCGAGGCGGGTACCTCATCCTAGCCTTCTTTTGGCTAGGGTGGGATTGTTCACGAAGCGTCGCTCGCCGAAATCCCCACCTTAGCCACGGCCGGCGAAGCGGCCGGCACCGATGCCGCCTGCTTCTTCGGCCCGCGCTTGCGCACCAGCAGCAGGCGGATACGGTCCAGTAATTCCGAAGGAGCATGCATACCCTTGGGCAAGAAGAGGTCAGCCTGCAGGTCTTTGTCACACATGCGGATCTTGCCGGAGAAGATGATGGCCGGCGTTTCCGGCGAGAGCGACTTGATGTTCTGCACTAGTTCAGCGCCGTCGATTCCCGGCATCATCAGGTCTGTGAGGATGAGGTCGGCGCCACTCTCTTTGAATGACGCAAGCGCATCGTTGCTGTTGGTGCAAGCCACGACTGCATAGCCGCGCGTCTCCAGCATGAACTTCCGGATAGACAGAGACTGCTCGTTGTCGTCCACGCAAAGAATGATCTTCTTCGGTCGCATAGGGGCCGCTCCACGGCTTCAGACGCACGGATTTACGCCGGCTTTCAGATGCTTGTTGCGCAAAAAACACGCAGGCGGCATCGGACTACCGTAGCCTGAAAATTAAATTTTTTGTAATTCGAGTATTGGGCGAAAACTTTTGCAGGCGTCAAAAACTCTTGATGTCTTCAAAAATCGTTTGCAAATACTACGTCCGCGACCCTCCGCTGTAAAGCCCAAATATTGTGGAGCGCTGTGGAGTGTTGTTGAAAAGGATTTTGTGCAGTTGAGGGATGTTGCCGAACCTATTGAGACGATACGCGTTGTACTCCTGCGCAAATTTTCTATGGAAGCATGAATCGTCCTTCACCCACGATCACCGCGTGTCCGCCCACGCGAACATTCGTGACTTTGCCGCCGGATCTCTGCGCTTGCACATAAATCTCGCTCGGCCTTTTCATCTCCACGCCTTGCGAGATGAGCACGCGCTCATTGTCCGCGATCACGTCATACTTGCGCATCCATGCTGTGGCACAGCCGGAAGCTGAGCCGGTCGCCGGGTCTTCGCCGTTATAAAACAGCATGCGTGCATTCAGACGCGGCGTCTGCCCCGCATTCGGACACACCCAGAAGATGAACTTGGCGTCGCTCTTGTCGAGATACGGCTGCGCCAGCGCCGAGTTGTAATTGACCTTGCGCAGCGCATCGAGCGACTTCACTGGAACGATCATGAACGCCATTCCCGTAGAGACTGTTTGGATCGGCAAGTCGTCACGCAGGTCTTCGGCACGCAGGTTGCCGAACGGAGCAATGTCTTCGCGCCTATGCTCCTGCCCGAACTCAGGATCACGCTGCGTCATCTCGCCGAAGCCGCCTGTACCTTCGAACGCAACAGGAATCGTTCCCACGGGCAGATCAAGATTCACCAGCTTCTGCCCGGCATCACGCAGAACATTCGCCGTCCCTAACGTGGGATGCCCGGCGAACTCCAACTCCTCATTCACCGTGAAGATTCGCACCTTCACGCCGCTCTTCGCTTCCACATCTTTGTCCCGCGGAATGATGAACGTCGTCTCAGACAGGTTCGTCTCTTTGGCCAGCTTCTGCATCTCTGCGTCCGAAAGGCCTCGTCCGTCAGTGAATACAGCCAGCATGTTGCCGGCCAGGGCCTCTTTGGTGAACACATCAACGATCTGGTAATGAAAACTGCGCATGGTGCTTTCTCCGCGGGCGGCGGTCAGCCAAGCATTCTATAATCGAAGGCCGCCACGGATTGGACGCGCGCCATTGCCCACCGTTGCAGAAAGTTTTTCAAGGAAGCGCATGGGGCCCGGTGGTCCTCACGGTCTTCAAAACCGATGAGAGTCGGCTTACGCCGTCTCTGGTGTGTTCGACTCGCACACGCTTCCGCCAACATCGTTCGTAGCTTAGAAGGACGCGGAGCAACACTACTCCATGAAGCCACCTGCACACGTGAACACGCCCGCACAGTACATCGCCTCACTGCCGCCCGACCGCGCCAAGGCCATCGCTACGGTACGCGCAATGGTGAACAAGCACATTCCTCGAGGGTATGAAGAATGCATCGTCTGGGGCGCCATCGGTTGGACGATTCCCTTGTCTCGATATCCAGATACTTATAACAAACAGCCGCTCACCTACGTGGCACTCTCGTCGCAAAAGAACTACTGCTCGCTCTACATGATGGGAGCCTACATGGGCGGAAGTCAGCTTGAGCAACTGAAAGAGTCGTTCAAGAGCGCAGGCAAGAAGCTCGACATGGGAAAGTGTTGCGTCCATTTCGAGACGCCGGACGATTTACCTCTCGCGGCTATCGGCAAGATCATCTCGGCCATCTCGAGCGACATGTGGATCGAGATCTACGAGCAGTCACGGTTGATGACCAAGGCGGGACAAACGAAAGCGAAGAAAGCAGCCTCCGCGAACAAGGCGGGACCCAGGCGCGTCGCAGCGAAGCGCCGTTAGGTTATTCGCTCTGTGAAACCCTCGCCGGTTGCTGCCTCAGTTTTGCTATAAGACTTTCAATCTCCGCCTCATCCTTGTGCGCGTCTTTTTTGTTGGCTTGCGTGACCGCAGGCCGCTGCGGCGCGGAATAAAACCGCAAGAGGTCCGCACGCAGTTCTGGTGCGGTGGCCGCGAGATCTTGCCTCCCCAGCCGTTTTAGCAAGCTGCCATAAGCTTCGTCGGCCAAGTCGTATTCCCCACGACGCGTGACTGCGCCCGTGTCCATATCTACTTCACTCAATCGGTACTTGTCCGCGGCAGACCGCGCGAGTTCTGTGCGGAAACGTTCCATCGTCTTGTTGATACTTTTAAAGTAGAGGTCTTCAGTCTGCGGCGTTGGGACCTTGAAAGCCAGCGCGCGCAACGGGCCGATCTTGGGCAGGATGCGCACCAGAAACGCGAAAAACTTCGTCTTGAATGAATCGTGGAAGTAGTTGGTGCCCCAGCGCTTCTCGTAGTCCGCGCGGCTGATGTTGAACAGGAATTTTTGCCGCGCATTCGTCGGATACTCTTTCGCGATCTCATCCTTGCGCACCTTCAACGCCACGCGTGTCGCTTCCGGAATCAGCTTACTCACCGCATGACGATACGACTCGATCGCCTTGTCGCGGTTCGGCAGCACGTCATCCAGCTGAATGCCATATGTCTCTTGAAACGCGCGCGCCAAAAGGTCCGTGGCCACTTTGAAGCCGATGAAGTCGTGATAATTGTCCGTCGTATAGCGGTTCTTGGCCACTTGGTCCATATCAAAACCAAATTCGGTCTGGATGTGCGCCGAGCGGTCCTGCCCGTAAGTGACGGAGTCGCCAAACTTCTTTTTCAGCTTCGGGAATTCGATCGCGACGGCACGATTCACCGCCGGGTGCCCGGTCACATCAGACGCGTAATGCGCCAGCGCGCCCAACGCGAAGCCATACTCATTGGCATCTTTGGCATCGCGCAATAACGCGATAACAAAATCTCCGCTACGCACGTAATGCACCAGGTCACTGAACTCGCGGCTACCGTGCGGATAATATCCAAGGTCCTGAATGATGCTGCCGCCGTAGGCAAAAGCGTGCGCGTCTTTGATCTGTTCAGGCGTGAGGCCGGGAAACTTCTTTTTGAGTAATGGCTCGAGATCCGTCTTCCACGCAATATCAATGATCTCTTCGTGCGTGAGCACCGAGTAGGCCGCTGCCTGCGGAATGCTCTGCGTCCACAATGAAAAGATGAGAAATAGGGCGAGGCTACGGCTTCGTGCTGTCTGCATCAGCAATATTGGATGCAAGTAGCTGGATTTCTATGCCGACCAGGGTAAGGATTTTTGCGGTTGCCAGCAGGCCGCCGGCGTGTTTTTATAGCGGCCATGCGAAAAGCCCTGTTCACCGCAGTCTTCTTATCCGTCGCCATCTTCGCTCAGACACCGCAAAGCTCATGGACACCCCTGCCACGCACTTATTTATATAAGGTTTCATTCCTCCAAGCCGCGCCCGGCAGATTATTGGAGTTGATCGATCTGCAAAAAGACCGCAACACTCGCGCCAACTTTCGCAATGGCGGCGCCTTCATGATGCGTCACAGCCAAGGCGACCGTTGGGACCTGATGCTGGTGGCTCCAGCCGCGAACTACGGCTACTACTATTCGCCTGACAGCATCCGCCAACGCGCTGCGCTATACGCGCAAGACGACCAGAAATTTCGCGACGATATCGCTTGGCAAGAAGATTTGTTCGTTTACGGTCCGCCGGTTGAAGAAGTGAGCAAGGACTGGAAAGACGCCGGCTTTTTCCACGTGGAGATCTTTCAATCGCTTCCCGGCAAGCAATCAGACCTCGTAAAAGAACGCGAGATGGAACGCGCTTATCTCCACCAACTCGGCCAGCCAACGAACCTCGTCTTTACCCGCGACCAGGGCGCGGCGTGGGATTGTTTCACCATCGGCTTCTATCGCGATTTACAGCACTATGCCGAAAGCGCGAAGACCAATCCGGATGACGGAGAGAAAGCTGCGAAGGCCGCAGGCTTTCAGTCAGCGAAAGACATCGGCCCCTATCTGCGCACGTTGATCGCGCTGCACCATGACACGTTAGCCGTGGCGGTGAAATAACTGTTCATTTCAAGTCAGTGAGACTGGAATAGCTTTCCATCCACCGCGGCGTGCGATTCTTGGCCCGAGGCTGAGCTTCGACTTTCGGGCCGTCCTTCCAACTTTTTCGCTGACCCGATTCGTCGAACCAGATCCAGCCTGTCTCGGTATGAACGTAGCTCGGGTTGGCAAATATCTCACCTCCGATCGCGAGATGCATGCCACAGCCGTCACAGGTTCCACCGACTCTTCGTTGGACGAAACGAGTACCGCAGCAAGGACATTGGTGTAGTTGCATCTCTAGGCCTTCGGTTCCACAATAACAGCCGTGCCATAACAAAGCACCTCAGTCACGCCCTGCATGACTTCGGTCGCGTCATAACGCACGCCGATGATCGCATTGGCGCCCACCATGCTGGATCATGATCTCGAAAGCCTCGCCGCGCGCCTTCTCGCAAAGCTCCGTCAGGATAGAGATATTGCCGCCCACCAGCGTTTGCAATGCCGCGCCCAGGTTTCCGATCACCGATCGCGAGCGCACCGTTATTCCGCGCACCACACCTAGGTTGCGGGTGATCTTGAATGCGTCCAGTTCGAATGCCGTGGTCACGTTTTGATAAGGGATGCGTCCGTTCATCTTCGTCTCCTCTAGTCTTTCTCTTGCATCAGTTGTTGTAGAGTTGGTTTGTGCCTGACCGCCTTTTTCGCGGCTTTCTTTTTGGTGTCCGGTGCGCGCCGCGTGACCGGCACGGGTCCCACAGCCGCGCGCGAAGCCGCCTTCACCGCGGTCACGGCGCTGAAGGGCTTCGGCTTTTTCTTCCTGGCCACTTTCTTCGGCTCCTTCGAAAACGTCCGCACGATTATGCAATAATCGTTCATCGGCTGCAGGAATAATTACGAACTTCTGCCGGCAAAGGTCTCAATGGAAGAACGCGACTTATACGACGAGAAAGAGCAGAAGAAAGCGCATAACCTCACGTGTCCGCATTGCCGCCAGGCTGCCGACTACGAGATCTCATGGCTGGTCCGCACCAAAAAGAAGCAACTCCCTCCGCGTGCCGACGACCGTGACCGCGCCAAATACGCCAAAGCAAAGTCTTACATGGTCCGCAAAGACGACCTGCTCATGTGCAAGAACATGCGCTGCAGAAAACGCTTTGAGATCGCCGGCGTACAGAGCGTGGCGTTTTTGGAATAGCCGCAACATCAAAACCCACCACAAAGACACAAAGGCACAAAGAAATCTTTTAGGGGGACGTGGTGGTCTTTCAATCTGGCGGAAATCAGCAAAACTAGCGAATAGTTCCCAGAACCAACTTCAAAATCTTTGTGCCCTTTGTGTCTTTGCGCCTTTGTGTTGGATTCTCTACTGGTTGCCTAACCAATCTTTACGCTCCTTTACACCTCTCTAGAAAACCCTAATCCCACCGCGTAATCCCTTCTTTCCCAGCAATCTTTACATCGTTACTGGCGGACATGTCCGTACGCGCATCTCCTTGACAATCCATCTACTTAGGCCAGAGATGCTGTTTGGCACGGGCGTTGCACTAATCACTTGCGGCTCGGGGCTATGCCCTAGTCGGGGATTAACAAAACGGAAAGCTTGAAAGGGAAACCACAATGAAAAACAAAGTATCTTCGATCATCATCTCGTTAACGGCCAGCGCAGTTCTGGCGAGCGTTCCTGCCGTTGCCCAACTCGGAGGTGCTTTGGGCAGCACGCTTGGCGGGCACGCACAAGCCCAAGGTTCGCGCGGTGGACTCGGCGGCGGGCTCGGCATGGATCAGACGCTCGGCGGAACGATGCAGTCGCGCCGTGGCGGTTTGGATCTCGGTGGCGATTCCATGTTGAATGGCGCAGCCGGCGTTGGAATGAATGGGCAGCGTGACGGACAACTGCCGAACGTGACCCCCAAGAATGTAATAACGAAGGCCGACAAGAAAGCCAAAGCTACTGCAAACGGAACGGTTGACGCCGCTGCAGATGCGAAAGCCAAGACTGACGCCAAAGCACAAGCTGGAAAGAGCACCGCGCTGGACGCAGTTCAAGACGCTGGCACCAAGGCCAACGCGAAGGGCCAGGCCACTGCAGAAGCTGCAGGAGAGACCGGCAGAATGACTGCTGAGAACGCGATCACGAAGACCAAAGCGGTGGGTGACCAATCCGAAAACAAGACTGAGCACTTTGTCAGCACCACCCGCAGCGATGTCCGTGAAACCAAGTCCGGCATAGTGGATGGCGTGAAGCAGACGTCGGTCAGCAGCTCGACCGATGCATCGTCTGACTCAAGCGTGAGCGCGAGCAAACACAAACAGTCTGTCAACTCAAACGCCGGCGCGCAGAACTCGACCGACGCCAACCTGATGGGCAAGCAGATGTCAGCCGGCGCGTCACAGAACTCGCAAGCCACCTCGCAGACGCAGATCACCCGCGGCGCGTTCTCCGGGGAGTCCTCCGCAGCCAGCCGAACAAGTGTTGTAGGTAAGAAGAAGTAAGTGCAGTAAAAAAACTAAATAGCAGGGCGCAAAAAGAAAGGCCGCAGGGGATCACAGCTCGGCGGCCTTTTCATTGATACTCACTCTGTCATCCTGAGCGGAGGACGCTAGTCCGGAGTCGAAGGACCACGCCTTGGACTTTGACTCTCCGCGCCGGAGGCGCGCCACAGCGCGGTGACGGCATGACCACATCCCGCATCCAACCAAAGTCATTTATACTTTCAGGTTCCCTGATTCGCCCCGAACACACTGATTACAGCTATGAAAATACTTGTTTGCATGAAGCAGGTGCCGCAGAAAGATGCGCCCCTGAAGTTGAACGAATCCGCTACCTGGATCCGTGACGACGTCTCTTACGAGGTCAATGAGCCGGACGCATATGCGCTCGAAGAAGCGCTGCGCCAGAAGGAGAAGCACGGCGGCGAGGTGGTGGTCATCACCGCCGGCCCCGCGCGCGCGCAGACCGTCTTGCGTGAGGGCCTGGCCAAGGGCGCAGATCGCGCGATTCATCTTGAAGACAACGGATTCGTCGGGCTGGACGCCTTCAACACCGCGAAAGCTTTCGCCGCCGCCATCAAAGACGAGCAGTTCGACCTCATCTTCACCGGCCTGCAGTCAGACGATTACGGCTATGCGCAGACCGGCGTCATCCTGGCGCAGATACTCGGCTGGCCCCATGCCACCATCATCATGCACATCGACAAGACTGACGCCGGAATAAAAGTGAAACGCGAGCTCGAAGCCGGATTCTTCCAGAACGTTGATATGCCGCTGCCTGCGGTGCTGACCATCCAGTCCGGCATCAACAAACTCCGCTACGCTACGCTCATCGGCATCAAGCAGGCCAAGAACAAGCCGCTGCGCAAAGTCACCATGGACGAAGTGAAATCCTCGCTCGGCGACAACATGCAGAAGATCGAAAAACTCTACATCCCGCAGAAAACCAAGAAGACTGAGATGCTCGAAGGTCCCCCGGCGGAAGTCGCGAAGAAACTGGTTGAGAAACTGAAGAACGAAGTGAGAGTGCTGTAATGTCGAACGTACTAGTAGTCGTCGAACAACGTGAAGGCAAGCTCAACCGCGTCTCATTCGAGACGCTGCGCGGTGCGCAACAACTGGCCGCGGAAATGGGATGGACGCTCGAAGCCGCCGTCCTCGGCGCGAACCCGGCCGACATCGCCGCAGAGATCGCCAAAACTAAAGTGGCAAAGGTCTATGCATTGAGCTGCGCCGCCTGCGAGCACTACACGCCAGACGCCTACGCCGCCGCGCTCAAGCAATTCATCGAGAGCAAAAAGCCCACGTTGGTGCTTATGCCGCACACATATCAGGTCCGCGACTTTGCTCCCAAACTCACCACTGCGCTGAACCGCACACTCATCTCTGACGCTGTGGGCTATCGCCAAGATGGCAATAAGCTGGTCTTCGTCCGCCAGATGTTCCAAGGCAAGTTCGCTGCGGACGTTTCCTTCGCCGGCGAAGCACCGTACTTCGCCACCTTCCAGGCCGGAGCATTCCGCGGCGACCAGGTCGAAACCGGCTCCGCTCCAGTGGAGGCCGTCACGTTGAATGTCGACGCCAGCTCGATCCGCAACAAGCCGCTAGAGATCTTCAAAGAAGCCAAGCAGGCTGTGGACCTGACGCAGGCTGAAGTCATCGTCTCTGTCGGCCGCGGCATCAAGGAGCAAAAGAACATCGAGATCGTGCAAAAGCTTGCCGAAGCGTTGGGCGCGGAAGTCGCAGCCTCACGTCCCATCTGCGACTCCGGATGGCTTCCCATGGACCGCCAAGTCGGTTCATCCGGGCAGACCGTCGCCCCGAAGCTCTATCTTGCGCTCGGCATCAGCGGCGCGATCCAACACATTGTTGGCATGAAGGGCTCGCGCAGCATCATCGCTATTAATAAGGATGCTGAAGCGCCCATCTTTGAGATCGCCGACATCGGTATCGTCGGCAATCTGTTTGAGATCGTTCCGCCGCTTATCGAAGAGATAAAGAAAGCTAAGGGAGCGTAGGTCGCCGCGACGATGAGCAAAATCGTTTTCCGCAGACCGATCGAAGCAGCCGACAGACCGCAGATGGACGCGGACGTTGTAATCGTAGGAGGAGGGCCTGCGGGGATGGCCTGCGCGCTGCGTCTATCGCAATTGATTGACGCGCACAATGCCAAAAACCCTTCTGCGCAACTGACCAAAGAAAATATCTACTTACTCGAAAAATCCCGTGAGACCGGCCAACATTGCCTTTCCGGCGCGTTGCTCGATCCGCGCTCCATGCGCGAACTTCTTCCCGATTTCGAGAAAGAAGCGCCGCTCGACGCAGAAGTCGTCAAAGAAGCGGTTTACTTCCTCACAAAGAAGTCTAAGTTCAAGTTCCCCATCACGCCGCCGCCTATGCGCGATCACGGCAACTACGTCATCTCCATCAATAAGTTCGTGAAGTGGATGGGCCAAAAAGTAGAAGCCGCGGGCATCACCATCTTCAATGGATTCGCCGGCTCCGAACTGCTGATCGAGAACGACCGTGTCGTAGGTGTCCGAACTGACGACAAAGGCGTGGACAAGCACGGCGAGAAGAAATCCAACTTCGAACCGGGTTACGACTTGAAAGCCA
The DNA here is from genome assembly GCA_025935035.1 of Terriglobales bacterium. GTDB lineage: Bacteria > Acidobacteriota > Terriglobia > Terriglobales > Acidobacteriaceae > JAICLA01. The sequence continues at coordinate 3,041 of JAICWB010000030.1, read as the reverse complement.
AGTGCGTCATTCTCGCCGAAGGCACGCGCGGCTCGCTTACCAAGCAACTGGTCGCGCGCTTCAATCTCGACAAAGACCGCAATCCGCAGACCTATGGCGTGGGCGTGAAAGAGTTGTGGGAAGTGCCCAGCGGACGCATCGCGAAAGGCGAAGTCATCTACACCATGGGCTGGCCGCTCACCACGCAGGAGTACGGCGGCGCGTGGATCTACGGATCGAAAGACAACATCGTGTCGCTGGGATTTGTGACTGGGCTGGATTATCACGACCCGCGCATCGATCCGCAGCATATCTTGCAGGAGTTCAAACGGCATCCGTTCACCGCGAAGCTGCTCGAAGGGGGCAAGATGGTGCGCTACGGCGCTAAGACCATGCCCTATGGCGGATGGTACGCCGTTCCACCGCTCGGTGGCGATGGGTGGATGATCATCGGCGACTCCGCCGGATTCGTAAATTCACAGCGCCTCAAAGGCATTCATCTTGCCATCAAGAGCGGCATGCTCGCTGCGGAAACCGCATTCGAAGCAATGACAAAAAATGATTTCTCGCGCGTGCAGCTTGAGACCTACCAATCGCGCGTGGAGAACAGTTGGATCAAGGAAGAGTTGTGGAAGGTGCGCAACTTCCATCAGGGATTTGAGAATGGATTCTTCGAGGGTATGATCCACACTGCGCTGCAGCAGATCACCTTCGGCCGCGGACTGCATGAGCGTTATCACGGCGTCGCGGGCCACACGCGCCAGACGAAACTAGAGTCACTCTCACCCAGCGGCGACGACCGCGCAGGAATCATCGGCCCTGCACGTGGCGACGGCAAGCTCACCTTCGACAAACTGACTGACGTCTACCACTCCGGCACGAAGCACGAAGAAGACCAGCCGTCGCATCTCGTCGTTCACGACTTGAACATCTGTTCAACACGATGCACGGTGGAGTTCGGCAATCCCTGCCAGAACTTCTGCCCGGCGAGCGTCTATGAGATGGAAGACTCAGCTGACGTTCCCGGCGGCAAGCAGCTGCGCATCAACGCGTCGAACTGCGTTCACTGCAAGACCTGCGACATCGAAGACCCCTACCAAGTCATCACCTGGGTGCCACCCGAGGGCGGCGGCGGGCCCAATTATGATGGGATGTGAAGCATGGCTTATCTTGTTTCGTGGGCATTTCAATTTTTAGTTGTCGTCTTGATCGTCTCTACCGCGAAATCGAATCGTGCACGTGCCGCTGGGACGCAACGGCCACGAAGAGCTGGTTGGTCAAGGGAATTGCCCTCATCGCATTTGTACAAATCGCCGGGATCCTTCGCGAAATCCAGACGGATGGCCAGCACGGCGTTGGCATCCTCTATCACGTTCAGTGGTTCGGAGTGTACTGGATCGCACTGGCAGTCTATAGGCGTCGCGATTTAGAATCCGCCGGAGTGGCGTCCGAAGCTAGCGTCAACTCCGTTCATCAGAACGGCCCCTCTGCTTCAGCGGATATTGCGCCGAACTCAACTGTTAATTCGCCGCTTTTCTGTTCGCGGTGCGGTACGAAGCTAAGCCAAACAGTCGTTTTTGTCAGTGATGCGGGCCGAGTTTACGGGAATAGACAGTGGGATCTAGCCAGTCAATCCCGTGCTTGCGTTGGATGGTTCTTTTCGAGCCACGGCAGGACAAGATTTCGCAATTCTTCTGCCGTCTTGATGGCTAGCTCCAATTCTTGTGTCGAGACATTTCCCGCTTCGTCATAACTGGTGGCATTTCTTTTCTTCGATAGAGTCTTCAGCTTTTGAATTAGTCTTGCATCAGCCGAGATCGTTAACTCCAATGATTCTATGGTCTTCTGATGGTGAGCTTGTGTGCCTGCCCGATACCCTGACGCTCGCAAAGCAATAGAAGCGAGAGTCCTTGCCGCTGCAAAGGCAGCTTCGAAGCGGCGATCTTCTGAAATCGCCGGAATACTTGCATCTTTCAAGTCGCGGTCGACGATAGTCAATAAGCCTTTGATCTCTTTGCGGCTACTTGCTTCTTTTTTTAGCCAACCGTACTCGACCCACTTTTCTAAGCTCATCGTCGTTCCCGATCAGAAATAGTTTTGGCCCATTGAGAACTGACTTCAAGAAGTGATTTCCCGCGCGAACCTTCGAATTGAATTCATCTCGGCTATAGACTGTCGGATTGATTGGCTGTCCCAAGCTTTTTTCCGTCTCGGAAACACTCTGCAGCACTCTCTCCAAAGACGCATCGCCAATAACCATAAGATCCACGTCACTGGTGGCAGTGGCTTCGTTCTTGGCCACCGACCCATAAACGAATGCAATGTGAATACCGTCAGATATGGGCTCCAGCGCTTTTGCCAGTATCGCGAATACACCGACGGTCTTATTGACCAGCGCCCGCATTTCCGAGAAAACCGACGCGTGACGATTGGCTTGGTAAAACACTTGATGACCCACCGTCTTTCGTATGATCAACCCGGCATTCGACAGATTTTGCAATTCGCGTTGTATGGCGCCGGAACTGACGTTCAACTTACGGACGATCTCTCGCGTGTAAAAAGATTCTTCGGGCGTAGCAAAAAGAGTCGCGAGGATCGCTCCTCGGGTGCGCCCGAAAAGCACATCCCCTAAACCTAATCGCCTTGTCCTCATTTAGAGAACAATTGTACTCAATTTGAGAACAGCGTCAAGGGGATATTTTTCTCTGTCCCCCAACGCTCGTCGGCCTCTTATCCGCATACGGATCGGGCGGATCGACCGCGCTCTCCATCCATGCGGTGTACCACATGTTGGCCAGCATCTGCGCGCCGGCGGCGAGGCGTTCTTCTGTGAACTTCTTGCCTTCGGGCGTGCCTTTGTCGGTGAAGGCGCCGGTCTTTTCTAGCTTATATAAAGGTTCCACCAACGAGTTCGATTCTTTCAGGTAGGCGATGTAGTCCGCGCGGACGTTCTTCAACTGCGTTGCTTCGTGCACCATGGACGCGAAATCTTTTTCCGTGAGATTGTCATGCACGAATTCGCTCTCAAACTGTGAGTGGATCTTGTGCTCGGTGGTGTAGCC
>JAICWB010000301.1 GCA_025935035.1 Terriglobales bacterium | reverse complement strand
GGCGAGAGCATCATGCTCTCAACGCCGGCATCCATCATCTCGTCAAAGAACTGGCGCACGGAGTTCGGATCGGCGCCGTCGAAGAGTGTGGTGTTGGTGGTGACGCGGAAGCCTTTGGCTACGGCTTCGCGGATGCCTTCGATTGCGATGTCATATCCGCCTTCGCGGCAGACGGAGAAATCGTGGTGCTCTTTTTGACCGTCCATGTGGACAGAGAAAGTCAGGTACTTGCTCGGCTTGAAAAGGTGAAGTTTTTCTTTAAGTAAGAGCGCGTTAGTGCAGAGGTAGATGTACTTCTTGCGTGCAACTAAACCTTCGACAATCTCCGCGATCTGCGGGTGCATCAGCGGTTCACCGCCGGGGATGGAAACCATGGGCGTGCCGCATTCTTCGACTGCCTGAAAGCATTGTTCCGGCGTGAGGTTTTTCTTGAGGATGTGAGGCGGATACTGGATCTTGCCGCATCCGGCGCAGGCCAGGTTGCAGCGGAAGAGCGGCTCGAGCATGAGGACGAGCGGATATCGTTTGCGTCCGGCGAGCTTCTGCTTGAGCACGTAGCTCGCGACGGTCCACATCTGGGATACAGGAACTGCCATTCTTTTGCTTCCTTTCGAACCCCTAGGCTCTTGCCTCGAACGCCCGCTCATAGGCAGTCAGCGCCATCAGCGGGAAATAAACACGATAAAGATGATACGCAAGGTAGAAGACGCGGGGGAAGCCTGTACCTGTGTACTCGGGCTCGTCCCATCCGCCGGCATTCTTCGAACCCACTGGTTTTTGCGTGCGAAGTAAATACGTGATGCCGCGGTGCGTGGATTCGCTCTGCGTATCTCCGGCGGCGATGAGGCCAAGCACGGCCCACGCGGTCTGTGAGGGAGTGCTATCACCCGTGCCCTTGAGGTTGGGATCATCGTAAGAGCTGAGCGTCTCGCCCCAACCGTCGTCAGCGTTTTGCACCATGCGCAACCATTCGGCGGCTTGCTGGATCATCGGATCGTTCTTGTCCACGCCGATGGCATCTAGCCCGCGCAGCACTTGCATGGTTCCGTAGATGTAATTGACGCCCCAGCGGCCGAACCACGAACCGTCCTGTTCCTGCTCTTCACGGATGAACTGCAACGCGCGTTGCACGCAGCGATCTTTCTGCGTGAATCCGTGCGCGGCCAGCATCTCGAGGACGCGACCGGTGATGTCCACGGTGGCGGGGTCGAGCATGGCGTTGTGGTCAGCGAACGGGATGTGCTGGAAGACCATCTTGTTGTTGTCTTTGTCGAACGACGCCCAGCCGCCGTTGCTGCATTGCATTGCCAGGATCCAGTCGATAGCACGCTTCACCGACTCATGCTGATAACGCTCGTCACGCGTGTTGGCCTTAGTGAGGCCTAGCATGACCATGGCGGAGTCGTCCACGTCGGGGTAGAACTCGTTATTGAACTCGAAGTACCATCCCGCGGGCGCGACGTTCTTTACTTTTACCGCCCAGTCGCCGCTGTGGGTGACTTGTTTTTTCAGCATCCACTCAGCGGCGCGGGTCATGCGAGCATCTTCTGCGGAGACGCCGGCTTCGCCTAGCGCGAACAGCGCATATGCCGTATCCCATACAGGGGACATGCAGGGCTGCATGCGGAATCGGTCGCCTTCTTCGATGCCCAGCTTTTCGAATTCGTCGATGGCGCGGATGAGATGCGGATCATCGAGCGAATAGCCGAGGCAGCGCATGGCGATGATGCAATTCATAATGGCCGGATATATAGCGCCTAGCCCGTCCGACATCTCCGTCCGCTCTAGGATCCACTTCTCCGCTTTCTTGATGGCGACACTGCGCAGCGGCCGGATATGAACGCGCTCAAACCAATGCGTGAGGTGGTTCATCACCAGGAAGAAATTGCGCCAACTGAAGATGTTCTTTGACCATGGTAAGTGCAGGTCAGCGTTCTCGCGTCCGCCAAGAAAGAGTTCGCTTACGCCGAGCTCGTCTGGGATTTTCTTGAACGGCTTCTTCGCGTACGCGATGGAAAGCGGAACCAGGATGGCGCGCGACCACGATGAGATCTCGTAGATGTTGAACCAGAACCAATTCGGAAACAGGATCATCTCCGGTGGGATGGCGGGCACCGCGTCATAGTCATACTGGCCGAGGAAACAGAGGTAGATCTTGGTGAAGGTGTTGACCTGAGTGACGCCGCCCATAGTGAGAATGCGTTCGCGCGCGACTACTAGCGCCGGATGGTCAGGCTTGTAGCCGGCAAGCTTTAGTCCGAAATAAGCTTTGACGCTGGCGCTGATGTTGGACGGGCCGCCGTGAAAGATGGGCCATCCGCCGTCGGCGTTTTGGTGCGCGAGGATCTCACGCGCACACTTGGCTTGGCGTTCTTCATCGACCGTGCCGAGCAGAACGCGCAGCAGGATGTAATCGGATTCGAGGGTGGTGTCAGCTTCCAGTTCGCCGCACCAGTAACCGTCTTCATGCTGGGTGGAGAAGAGGTGGTCGGTGGCGGAACGCACGGCGGCGGCGACGCGTTGCGCCGCGTTGCCGACTTTGCCGAACAGCATCTCTCCGCCGAAGTCGTTTGACATTTAGTTTCTTGCCGCGGGAGCAGCGGCAATGGCTTGCACGATCTCAGCGGGAAGTCCGAAGCGGACGTTCTCCGGCATGACTTCTACTTCTTCCACGTTGGTAAAACCTTCGTTGGCCAGGAACTCGATGACCTCTTGCACGAGCACTTCCGGCGCTGAGGCTCCGGCGGTAAGCGAAACCGTATTCACGCCTTTGAGCCAATCGTGCTGAATGTCCTCGTAAGAGTCGATGAGATGAGACGAGCGGCCGAGATTACGCGCCACTTCCACGAGGCGATTGGAGTTGGAACTGTTCTCTGAACCGACTACCAGCAGAAGATCGGTATCGCCGGCAACTTGCTTTACCGCGACCTGACGGTTCTCCGTGGCGTAGCAGATGTCTTGCGCTGCGGGCTCGTGGATGTTGGGAAACTTTTTCTTGAGCGCCTTGATGATTTGTCCGGCTTCATCGAGCGAGAGCGTGGTCTGCGTGATGTACGCGACCTTGTTCGGATCAGGAACGGTGATGTTCTCAACCTCTTCCGGGCTGCCGACGATCTGCGTCACAGTAGGCGCTTCACCCAACGTGCCGACGACTTCTTCGTGGTCGCGGTGCCCGATGAGCAAGAGCGAGTAACCTTGCTTGGCAAACTTCACGGCT
>JAICWB010000038.1 GCA_025935035.1 Terriglobales bacterium | reverse complement strand
TGGCATTGACGATGAGAAAAAGATCGACGCTTTGATTGCAGCGTTTCCAAAGGATGCTGTCATAAAAGTTCGCTATGACGCTGACAACCCTGAAAGGTCAAAGGTTGACCCAGCCGATAATCCTAAGATGGCAGAGCTTGCAGGCATGGCTTACTCGAGATGGCCTCTTCCGGAATAGCTTTACTTCGAGTCGCGCATCAGCAACGTGAACGCCCCCGGCAGGGCGCTGATCTTCACCGGCAACCCGCCCAGAAACTCTCCATCCGCTTCCGCGTAAACACGCCGTGCGCGCTCCCCGATCGGCGCACACGAGGTTTCACTGGCATGGACAAGTTCCATCCCTGGCACAGGGCCGCTCTGCCCGGCAAGGATCTTCAAGAAATACGCCACGTGCCAGATGCGGTTCTTAGTCAGCGTGAAGATCACCCGCAGGTCATCGCGTTTCAATTCCGCGCCCGCCGCAAACTTTCCCATCAGCCCGGGAAAAGTAGTCACCCGCACCGCCGCCACAGCAAACGCCTCCAGCTTCTTGCGCTCGCCAGACTCCGAATCTACATATTCCACTTTCATCTTCTGGTACGGATGCAGCAACGCCGTGCGAAATGTCTCCAGGTGGTATGCGAGGATTCCCCACCTGCTCTTTGACGCAGCGCTCACGCGGTAGATCATCTCCGCGTCAGCGCCCACGCCGCACATCACCGTGAAGTATCTCGTCCGCATCTCACCCGAAGTTTTATCGCAGTACTCCACCTTGCCCGCCGCGATCTTGCGAGGCGCAAACTGCAACTGCGCGCGCACCGCAGCCGCCGGATCATTCGGCAGCCCCAGGTCGAACGCCAGCACATTTCCAGTCCCGAGCGGAACCAATCCCAGCGGCACATCCGCGTGACATTCCGCCATGCCTTGCAAAACATCTTGCACGGTTCCATCGCCGCCGCAGGCGAATATCGCGTCGTGTCCCGCGGCGATCGCCTCGCGCGCCTGCTCTCCACCCGAGCCCGCAGCGCGCGTAGCGATCAACGTGGTTTCCACTCCCGCCGCCCGCAACTCTGCCCCCGCAGCCTCCACCATCTTCACGCGTTCCGCGTGCCTGCTGCCGGAAGCCGGGTTATAGATAAGAGCTGCGCGCTTGAACATGGAAAGCTATGCCTTCACGGCCAGCAATCTGCGTTCGCGGCGACGCTGAAGAAGCACGACCACGCCCGGCGCAATCCCCACCCATTGCGGGATCAACGGAGTCAGCGCGGTAGTGACGACGAACGCCAAAAGAAATACCTGGATCCTCTGTTGAAACAGTTTTCTCTCAACGTGGGCGCCATCGTCCTCTGTGAGAAAGCCGCGCCGCTGCGCGTGCCACCAATGCAGATTGAGAAACACTGCGATCACGGTGGCATTGCCGAAATAAAAAATCTCTCCCGCAGGGCTTCCCAAAAAATGCGCGAACATGCTGGTGGAGAAAGGCATCAGCGACACGAACATCAGGTAGCCGATGTTGATGAACACCAACCCACGGTCAATGCGCGCGATCCAATGGAAGCTCATCTGGTGCAGGAACCAGAACGTCCCGCAGATCATGAAGGTGACCAGGTATGCGAACAATGCCGGTATCTGCGGCTTGAGCGCGTGCATGATGACGTCCATGGACGCATTGCGCGGCAGGTCCGGGACTTTGATCTCCAGCACGATCAGCGTAACCGCGATGGCGAACACGCCATCGGCTAACGCCTCCAGCCGATGTTTTGATAGCGGTACGCGTGCAACCAAAGGGTCTTGAAACATGGCCAGCCACTATCGCAAGAACGCCCGCGAAACGCAATGTTTTTGACAGTGACCGCTGTCCCGTCGCGCTCGATCCCGGTATTCGCTGGTTTTCGCTAGCCACTGACCACTAGCCACTGGTTACTTCCGTACATTGACCCTCCATCCATTCAAAGCTATTGTGTCCAAGGTCGTTCAACTCTGAGAGGGTTTCCCATTGGAATCGCAGAACCAGAACATTCCCGGCACAGCCGTGCTCGTAGAAAAAGGCGCTGAGAATCAAGCAGGCATTCGCCGCTGGGAACGCTTCTCGGTGGACATCCGCCTTAAGGCCTCTTTCAAGCGCAATAACATGCCGCTAACGGTATTTGGACGAGGCAGCGACATAAGCCAGGGAGGCATGGCTGCATACATTCCTTCGGAACTCTCCGTCAGCTCCAGCGTGGACCTGGAACTTTCTCTGCCTTACATGACCGGTGAACAACCCATCCGTATCATTGCCGCTGTACGCAACCGCAACGGCTTTCGCTATGGACTCGAGTACGTGGCCCTCTCAGAATTCGACAAAGCCCGTTTATTGAAATCATTGAGAGCATTGGCGCTTACCACCTAGCACAAGACTTAACAGTTCTTCCACACAACCTGGCTATCTTCATGCCCATCGCACTATGTATGCATACGCTGGGAAAAGTAATACTCGCACTCGCTGCGCTGATCACAGCGGCTTGCGTAGGCGTTCTCGCCACAAATTATCTGCAGTCGCCAACGGACCGCCTCGGCGCCGATCCCGGCTTTCACGGCGCAATGTCCTCTGCGCTGATTCCTATCTTCGCGGTGATCGTGGTCGCGCTTCTGTCTTTGATCTTCTGGCCGAAACGCCGGTAGATTTTCTAACCACGAGCCGCTCGCCGCTCGCGATTCTGTACACTTACCTCACCATGTCCGGCCCCGGACAACTCGGCCTCTTCGCCGCTCCGCCCACACGCACCGTCTGGACCGTCCGCGACCTCGTCTCCACCGTGCGCACCGCCATCGAACGCCAGTACGCTGACGTTTACGTGGAAGGCGAGATCTCGAACTTCAAGCCGGCATCATCCGGCCATCTCTACTTCACACTCAAAGACGGCGACGCCCAGCTACGCATCGTCATGTTCCGCACGCAAGCGAGGCTGCTACGCTTCAAACCGGCCGACGGCATGCAGATCATCGCCCGCGGACGCGTCACTGTGTACGAAGCGCGCGGCGAATTGCAGTTCTCCGCTGAATATCTCGAACCCAAAGGCGCAGGCGCCCTGCAAGTGGCTTTTGAACAATTGAAGGCGAAGCTCGCCGAAGAAGGATTGTTTGACGCCTCGCGCAAAAAGCCCATGCCCCCACTACCGCAGCGCATTGGCGTGGTCACGTCGCCGCAAGGCGCGGCCATTCATGACATGCTCAATATTCTCAAGCGGCGCCACGAGAGTGTGCATGTTTACATCTATCCCGCGCAGGTGCAAGGCGAAGCCGCAGCCTCAGAGGTCGCGAGCGGCGTACGTTTCTTCAATTCGCCCGCAGCAGAAAAATCTATGGGCGCAAAGGTCGATGTCATCATCGTCGCTCGCGGCGGCGGCAGCGCCGAAGATCTTTGGGCATTCAACAATGAAGGTTTGGCGCGCACCATAGCCACATCAGAGATTCCCATCATCTCCGCCGTTGGACACGAGACCGATTTCACCATCGCCGACTTCGTCGCTGATCTGCGCGCTCCCACCCCTTCCGCCGCGGCAGAGTTGGTCATCGAATCCAAGATCCAGCTCAACGAGCGCGTGAATGGTTTGTACATTCGCCTAGGCCGCGCCGTCCGCTACCGCATACTGACCGCGCGCAGCCACTTCGCCGAGCTGGCAAAACACGCGGCATTCACACGCATCCGTGACCTGTTCAATCGCCGGCAGCAACGCCTCGACGAACTCGCATTCAAACTGGCCTCTGCACAAAAACACAATATCTCCGAACTGCGCTCTCGCATTGCAGTCGCCGAATCCCGCCTCCGCGCCCATGACCTACGCCGTGTGCTCGCTGCACTCCGCCGCGAAGGCGACGCCGCCAACGCCCGCCTAGCCACAACAATGCGGCAACAACTAGCGCAGCGCCGCGCCCGCATCGACCAAGCAAGCGCACGCCTGGTCGCCCTCTCGCCCCTCAATATCCTCGAACGCGGCTACGCGCTAGTCTTCGACGCCGTCGGCAACGTCGTAAAAGACGCCTCGCTTCTCTCCGCCGGCGACACCGTCTCCGCCCGCCTCGCCCGCGGCACATTCACTGCCACCGTAAAAGCCAACAAGTAGCACTCCCACGACTGAATCTTTCTTTTTATCCCTCTTTGATCCGCGGTTAAAGGTTTTGCTTTTGTCGTGAAACGTGCAACTTGCAACGTGAAACGTCTACAATCATTCCCGCATGACCACCACTTCCCGCACCGCCCTAGTCACCGGCGCATCGCAAGGCATTGGACGCGCCTGCGCCATCGCTCTCGCTCACGCCGGACACTCCGTCGCACTCTGCGCGCGCAATGAAGAAAAACTTTCTGCCGTTGTCGATGAGATCAATGCCGCTGGCGGCAACGCAGCCGCTTTCAAAATGGACGTTGCGAATGAAGAAGAAGTGAAGTCCGCCACTAAAGCCGCGCTCGCTCACTTCGGCAAGATTGATATCCTCGTGAACAACGCGGGCATCACAAAAGACACGCTCGTGATGCGCATGAAGCGCAACGACTGGGATTCGGTCATCAACACCAACCTAACCGGCCCATATCTCTGCATCCAGCAAGTCATCGGCTCCATGCTCAAACAGCGCTGGGGACGCATCATCAACATCAGCTCCATCTTCGGACAGATGGGCCAAGTCGGCCAGGCCAACTACGCCGCGTCTAAAGCTGGACTCATCGGCCTCACCATGGCCATGGCGCGCGAAGTCGCCTCGCGCAATATCACCGTGAATGCGGTCGCGCCCGGATGGATCGAGACCGCAATGACCGCGGACCTCAATCCCGAGATGCGCGAAGCTGTGATCAAGATGGTGCCGCTCGGCCGCCCCGGCACAGATATGGAGATCGCCAACGTGGTGAAGTTCCTCGCGTCAGATGATTCCAGCTACATCACCGGACAAGTTATCGGCGTGAACGGTGGCATGTTGATGGGTTGAACCGCTCTGTTTTATGTCGCCGTGACAAAGGATTGTGCCCCATCCTTATCGCCGCGTTTTTGGTTTTGGCGGCGATGGGGTGGGCACGGCACAAGTTGGATTTGTCATTCTGAGGCCTGCTTCTGGCCGAAGAGTCGCTATGACTCTGCAAACAACTCGCATGAACGAGTCCGCCACATCCCGACCACTCCTCATCGTCCTACTTGCCGCCTTCGCCCTCGCCTTCCTCTGGTCGGCCCTCCATCCGCATGACTACTTCACATGGGCCCTGGAAACTTTTCCGGCAATCATAGGCCTCATCATCCTGCTAGCCACCTACAAAAAATTCCCACTCACCGCTCTCGTCTACTTTCTCATCTGCGCGCACTGCATCATCCTCATGGTCGGCGGACACTACACCTACGCGGAAGTCCCGCTCTTCAACTGGATTCGCGATCACTTTCATCAATCGCGCAACAACTATGACAAGGTCGGACACTTCGCCCAGGGCTTCGCCCCCGCCATGGTCGCTCGTGAGATCCTGTGGCGCAGACGCATCGTCACTCGCAAAGGCTGGCTGTTTTTCTTATGCATCGCCATCTGCGGCATGATCACCGCGACCTATGAACTGCTGGAGTGGGGCGTGTCAGAGGCCACCGGCTCCGCCGCAGACGCGTTCCTCGGCACGCAAGGCGACCCATGGGACACGCAGAAAGACATGATGTGGTGCTTCATCGGCGCATTCACCGCGCTGCTAACACTCTCGCGAATCCACGACCGCATGATGCGCATCTTCACGTCATCCAATGATTGAAGCCATATCGCATTTGATAAATATTTGTCATCCCGAGCGGAGAGCGAAGCTCGGAGTCGAGGGACCTTGCCGTGGACTTTGATTCTGCGCCCCGAAGGGGGGCCACAAGCACGCAGATAATTCTCGCCACGACTCCAGCGCAAATCGCCGACGCAAAATCCCTGCTTCTCGAATACGCCAACGCCCTCAACTTCGATCTCTGCTTCCAAAGCTTTGACGCCGAGCTCGCCAATCTTCCCGGCGACTACGCTCCTCCCAGCGGCCGCTTGTTCATCGCGTACGTGAACGGCGAACCCGCAGCATCCATCGCGCTGCACGCGTGGTCAGATCCAAAGCATCCGACACCACCGACACACCACATCTGCGAGATGAAACGTCTCTATGTCCGCCCGCAATTTCGCGGACACCGTCTCGCTCATCAACTCATCAAACGCCTTATTACCGAAGCCCGCACCATCGGCTACACGCACATGCGCCTCGACACGGTAGTCGGCACCATGGACGCCGCCATCAATCTCTACCGCCAATACGGCTTCTACGAGATCCCACCCTATCGCCCCAACCCGCAACCCCGCGTGTTGTACTTCGAACTCAAACTTTAGAAAACCTTTGCGTTCCTCTGCGTCCTTTGCGGTAAAGACTTTCCGCACCAAACAAAAAAGCCCGCCAAATGGCGGGCTCTCGCTTACAGAAATGATTCCTTACTTCGCGGGCGCGATCGCGTCCTTTGCGGCTTTCGCCACGCGGAACTTCACAACGGTCTTCGCCTTGATCTTGATCTCTTCGCCGGTCTGCGGATTGCGTCCCAACCGGGCTTTGCGGTGCGCTTTCACCAAACGGCCGAGGCCGGGGATCACGAACACGCCGTTCTTCTTCGTCTCTTTTACCGCCGTGTCAGCCAGCAGTTCCAGGAACGCGCCAGCCTGCTTGTTGTTGACTTCCATCTTCTCGGCCATCATACGGACGAGCTGTGTCTTGGTCATACCTGATGCCATCTTTATCTCCTCCTTGAAGTGTGAGCGTGCTTTCACCCGACCCGGCAAACGTGCGTCTTATCTGCTTAAATCGTGCGTCACTCTCAAACACAGCCATATTACCTGATGTCGCTCCATGTGAGAAGCATTTTGCCCGCATTTTTACAGGGTTTTTTGCACAGCCCCGAATGTGGAAATCGCCCGCACCCGCATAAAATCTGCTTGACAAACATTAAACAAAGGAGTGCAAAAATGATTTTTACCGGATTTCGCCTCCTCATTGTTACAGCCTGTGCCCCATCCTTATCGCGCGGGGTTGTTCTTGCGCGATAGGGTGGGCGCCCAACAAATAGTACTAGCGAATGACCCCGTTGAAGTACGCACAAGTGTTGTGCGCCAGAGGCGCGAAATATCGGTAGCACCGGAATGTTAAGAAATAAATCTCCAGCCCCGTAGGGGCGACACTCGCGCTCCACCTATCATCCCACTACACGAAAGGAGTCACACACTATGGCCACAGACCCAGTCTGCAACATGCAAGTTGACGAGAACAAAGCCGCGGGACACGCCGACTACAACGGCAAAACTTACTATTTCTGCTCCAACGGTTGCGAAAAGAAGTTTGAAGAGAACCCTTCGCAATACGCAGAAAACGCCGCGTAGATCTGTCGCACGAACGAAAGGCCGGAGAAAATCTCCGGCCTTTTCTGACTACTGACTACTAGCTACTGACTACTAGCCACTGACTACTACTGCCTACATGTAACTCAACCACCAATCCTTCCGCCGTGCCTTCACACCTGCGAACCACTTGCACGGCCAATACAAAGCGACGACAGCCAATATCCACATTAAATAAATGTAGGGCAGGTTATGTCCATATCCCGGCGGCGGCTGGTTGTTGAAGAACGCCCCATGCCATAACCACTTCGCCGGCTGTCCAAAAGCGAATGCGCTGGCCACAGCCATCGCGTGTATCAAGAACAAGTGCAGCGTGTAATAGAACATCGGCACGCGTCCGTAAACCAAGATCTTGTCCCAGAAGCGGCCGAAGCCGCGCTTCAGATCCACTTTCTCAAACCATGCCAGCAGCATGATCGAAGGCCCCAGCGTCATCAGCAGATATTGCAGCGATGGCGGATACTTCTGCGTATCCATGAAATCCACCAGTGTCATCGTCACCGTGGGCTGTACATGGAAGTAAGCCTCTGACGGTTTCGCTAATGGATCCGGCTGATGTCCGTAGATGTTCGTCGCTCGCAACACGATGAACGCCACTGTCATGGCCGCGCCCAACTGCCACAAGATCCTGCGCCGCTTCTCAGGCTGCATCTTCAATATCGTTCCGAACGCATAGCCCGCGCCCATCACGCCGATCCACGGTATCAGTGGATACGCCACGAATGCGCCCGCATTTTTACCCAACGGAATGAACCCCTGCCGATGCAGCACCAACCACAACCATCCCAGTTTGCCGAACACCGCCGGTCCGACCGAATCAAAAGCATTGTGTACCAGCACCATCGCAATGCTGATCGTCGCCATCACCTTCAACGGCAATCTCACCAGTGCTGACAACGCCACCATGCATGCGCCCAAACACCATATGACTAACAGGATGAAGAACGGCGTCCACGTGAATGTCCATGCGAACAGATACACAGTGAACTCCAGGACAATGAGCCACAATCCGCGCGTCCAAAGAAACCGCGAAAGCTCCGCGCCCGTCTTCTTTGAAAGGAACGCGCCCGTGCCTGCAAGAAAGAAGAATACCGGCGCACAAAAATGCGTGATCCAGCGCGTGAAGAAGAGCATGCCCCACGTGAATCGAATATCTTCCGGCTGAAAGCGCAGATGCGTGAAGTAATCGCGCGTGTGGTCCAGTGCCATGATGACCATGATCAGTCCACGCAACAGGTCCACAGAATTCAATCGGCTGCGGCCGATCACCGCCGGACCTGCGGTGAACTCACTCACATTGGGCGCATTGGAAACATTCGGGACGGTGGTCATCGAAATCTCCGGCGTAGCACCGCACCTGCGACGAACGACTGACTACGGCTTGTCATTCCGAGCGGAGCGAGGAATCCTACTTGGCAAATTGCCAGTGATTTTAGATTGGCTCAGCATGAAGTCGTTAGCAGATTCTTTTTGTACCGCTTGTACCGCCGGCGTCCCGCCGGCTGTCGTGAGGGCATCCTGCCCTCACCGCTACACCCGGCGACCAGCATTTACCACGGCTCGTTACTCTGCGCAGCGGCGCTGAAGGCGACGCGGAGTCGAAGGGTCTAAGTATTTTTTCTAGTGACACGTCGGGTGGAGCAGGCCTTCCTCGGCCTGCGGTAGATCGCATGCAGAGACGCCGGCTTTAGCCACTGAGGTACTACGCGACTCGCGCGCGCTCTACTCCCAACATCCTTTTCAACTCCAACGCATTCTTCGCCGCATATCCTGCCTGGTCATTATCAAAATAAATAAAGACTGACCTTCCCTGCGCCATCCACTTCTCGATCCGTCCCGCCCACACCGCCAAATCCTTCTTGCTGTAGCTGCCGGCATACTTACTCATCGTCGGCCCATGAAGCCGAACATAAACAAAATCCGTAGTCACCTGCAACGGCGACACATATCCCGCCAGTTCATAAATGCAATACGCGGCATTGTGCTTGCGCAGCAACGCATAGATCCCATCCTGTTCCCAGGTCGGCTCGCGGAATTCAAACGTGTAGCGATGGTACTTCGGCAACGCTTCCAGGAATTCCGCAAAGCGCTCAACATTCACCCGCCACTTCGGCGGAAGCTGAAACAAGACGGGCCCGAGCTTGCGTCCCAGCGCCTCCGCCCGCGGCAAAAAATTCTCTAGCGCATGATGCGGCTCTTTCAGCTTTTTATTGTGCGTAAGAAACCTGCTGGCTTTGACGGAGAAAAGAAAATCCCGCGGAGTCGCTTTGCGCCAGCCTTCCAACATTTCAATCTTCGGCAGCTTATAGAACGTGTTGTTGATCTCTACGGTGTCAAAGTGCTGTATGTAGAAATCGAACATCTTCGCAGCCGGCAGCTTCTCCGGATAAAAAGTCCCCAGCCAGTGTTTGTAGTGGAATCCAGAAGTCCCGATGCGCAACTGCTGCTTCATGCAAAAGAAGATGGCGACAACCCTGTATGAGTTGTCGCCAAACTAGTTGCACTTGTCATTCTGAGCGCGCTCTTTGCGCGAAGAATCACTATGAGTGCGAGAAACCGCCTACCGTCCCATCCCTCTATCCATCGCCTGATTCGCCAACCGGTCTGCATCCTTATTCTTCGCGCGCAAAACATGGCTGATATTGAAGTACTCCAACTTGCGAGTGAGAGTCCGCGCGCGGTCGTACAACTCTTTCAACTCCGGACTCCGCACCTTATATACGCCCGTCATCTGCTTCACCATCAGCTCAGAGTCGCTCACCACCTGCAGCCGCTTGTGCCCGTTCTTCACGGCAAAATCCAGCGCCGCCAGCAGGCCGCTGTATTCAGCAAAGTTGTTGGTCTTATGTCCCAGGTACTCACTCAGCTCTGCCAGCATCTTTCCCTGCGCGTCCGTCACGTAAGCCCCGAAACCCGCCGGCCCAGGATTGCCCCGCGCCCCGCCATCAACATGCGCGGTGATCACATCTTCACAGGTTTGAGCCTCATGCTTATCGGGGTGCTTTGGCGCTAAAGAGCGGGATGGCGGGTCGAGAAATCCTTCTTCACCTTCAAAAAGATTTTGATTGTTTGTTGGACGAATACTCTTCCGCGCGGGCATGAAGAAAGTCTATCAGCGACCATGTACCGCCGGCGTCCCGCCGGCTGTCGTGGCGGCATCCTGCCGCCACACTTACAACCACGACTATCTTTGATCCGCTCTTATCTGCTCTTACAGATTGTTCTAGCCTATGACTCAGGCGCTATCTGCCCTCAGAAAGTCTTGACGCCAGCCTGTCCGGCAGGTTCGCATCCAAGATCTTCTTCTGCGTCACTTTCACGTCGTAGGGGATGCGCAGAAACTGGATCTCGTGTTTCTCTGAATCGAATATGCAGCAAGCGGCGCGCCAGTCGCCATCACGCGGCTGCCCGGCAGACCCGGGATTGATCAGATATTTCGCCGACTTCTTCAGTGGAAAAGTGAACATCTCTGCGTCATCGCTTGTTTTATATATAGGACGCAGAGTCAGCCACTCTTCGCCGTCCACCGCAAATCCGCCTTGGATGTGCGTGTGCCCAAAGAACGTCAGCATCGCGTCGGTCTCAGTCAGAGGCTCGTAAGCATCGCGCACCACGATGATGTATTCATCTTCGTGTATCGGCGAGCCATGCACACATTGCACGCCCGCGACCGCGTCATTTGATATCGGCCCCTGCGGCAACGCGCGCACCCACTCCAGGTTCTCCGGAGTCAGTTTCTGTTTCGTCCAGAAAGCCGCCAGCGCGGCAATGTGATTGAAGTCTTCAGCGTCCGTTATGCCGGAACATGCTTTGTCATGGTTTCCGCGCACAAATACGCCGCCGCTTGCACTGCCCAACTCTCGGCTGCGCGCCACCACCTCATTCGGGTTTGCGCCGTAGCCAACAATGTCCCCCAGATTGAACACACGGTCGTATCCGCCCGCCGAACGCGCTGCCGCCAGGCAGGCCTCCAGGCCTTCCAGGTTTCCATGAATGTCACTGACGACGAGGATCCGCAAAAGTACGTTCTATCCTTGTTAATAGCTGCGCAAAGTATGGCTGAAACTTGTCATTCTGAGGCGCGTTCTTTGCGCCGAAGAATCCCTATGAGTTTGCCATCCGCCGGCACGTGCCTATCCTTATATATAAGGTGCAAGCGGAGCAATCCGATAACGTACCATCTTTGCTCCCGCTTTGCACCCGTTCCGCGGTTACGTTCGTGTATTGCCAACTTTGCCGCGAATGGGTTTTTCCTGACAACTGACAACTGACAACTGACTACTGGCTACTGGCTACTGCCTTTGTCGTCACAATGCAGCGCACCTCGTGCCCCCCACTCACCGGGATCAGCGGCGGTACTGCCGCATCGCACTCCTTTATATGTAGCGAACACCGCGGCGCAAACGGACACCCCGGCGGCATCGTAGCCGCCGCCGGCACTGACCCTTCGATGGTATAAAGTTGTTTGCCGCGCTCTGTCTTCAGCGAAGGCGCCGCCTGCATCAACCCGCGCGTATATGGATGCCCCGCCGCAGAATCCTTCGCCAGCACCTGCTTCGTAGTTCCCCTCTCCACGATCCGCCCCGCATACATAACAGCCACACGGTCCGCTACCTGCGACACCACCGCAAGGTCATGCGAGATGAAAAGCATCGCCAATCCAAACTTCCGCCTCAGTCCATTCAGCAACTCAAGGATCTGCGCTTGGATGGTCACATCCAGAGCCGTAGTCGGCTCATCCGCGATCAACAACTGCGGACGATTCACGATAGCCATCGCGATCATCACCCGCTGGCGCATTCCCCCAGAAAGCTGATGCGGATAATCCCGCGCCCGACGCTCATAGTCCGGGATCGCCACATCACGCATCGCCTCGACCGCCAGCCGCCAGGCATCCTGCTTCGAGATTTTCCCAACAGACCGTGCCCCACCCTTATCGTCCAGTTTTTGTTCGTGGGCGATAGGGTGGGCACTCGGGTCGCCGCCTTGCCTGGTGTTTCTCCGGAAACCGGAAATGGGAAACGGGAAACGATTCTCACCCGCATGCGCCATAACCGCTTCCGCGATCTGGTCTCCCACGCGCATCACCGGATTCAACGCCGTCATCGGCTCCTGGAATATCATCGCGATGCCAGCTCCACGCACCGCCTGCATGTTCCGCTCGGAGATCTTCAATATATCTGTCATCCCGAGCGAAGCCGAGGGACCTCGCCGTGGAATTTGATCAAGCGCTCCGCCAGGAGCGCCACTGAAAAGCACTTCTCCGCTCACCCTCGCCATCTCCGGCAACAACCGCATCACCGCCAGGCTAGTGACCGATTTCCCCGAACCCGACTCTCCCACCAATCCCAACACTTCCCCCGGCGCGACAGAAAAACTCACGTCACGCACGGCCCAAGCATCGCTAAACGCGACATTCAATTCCCGAACCTGTAACAACGTCTGCGCCACGCGCCTATCCTACCAGTTCGTTTTTCATATCCCGAGCGAAGCGAGGGATACCTATTTCTTGGGCTAGCTTCATTGTGATACGTTACGAAGCCTGTATGGAAAATCAGACCGTTCAAGTCGAACGACTTAGCGTGATCATCAAGAGACTTGGATGGCGCTTTCACGCAGGACTCGTTGTGTACATAGTGCTGTGCGCGGTCGTTGCTGGTTATTTCTCTTTCGACTACTTCGAAGCTGCCGGTCCGGCAGGAGCAGCACTCATCGTCTTGGTCCTCCGCTACTGGACGGTTTTTTCAACCAAGATGTGGTTTTGGTGGATAGTATTCTTTCTAATCGTGCTGCAAGTCCCAATAGTTATGGCCTGTCAAGGTCTTGCAAACCGTTATCAAGCGGTCTTCATGTTTTTTGAAGGACTACTGGATTTCATGTTTATGGACTTCGTCGTAATGTGGATATCGCCAAAGACCGTCGAGTTGGCCTAAGAATGCCCGCCACTAGATGCTAGGTGCTCGATGCTAGCTGCTGTTCTATAATCCCCCGCACTATGCAATCTGACCGCCGACACTTCCTCTCCGTCTGCTCCGCCTTTGGTCTCGGTTCCACCCTCTTTCCCGGTGTCCTCTACGGCATGACCCAGGCCGCAGCAACGCCCGCTCCCGCACAACAAACCGCCGCGCCCAAAAAAGAAGAACCCCCTCCCACTCCAAAGATCACAAGAGACATGATCTCCGCCGCCGCAGCCATCGCCGGCGTTGAGATCAAGGACGAATACAAAGACATGATGGTCAGCGACCTCAACGATCGCCTCGCTTCCTACAAGACCATTCATGACATGAATCTACCGAACAGCGTCGCGCCCGCCATCATGTTCAACCCCGTGCAGCCCGGCATTAAGATTGACGCTGCCGCGGCAACGTCACCCGGCACGCCCAACCCGCGCCCACTGCTCTCGCGCATCCCGCCGGTGACCGCCGCTGCCAATCTTGAAGACATCTGCTATTACTCTGTCCGCCAGCTAGCTGACCTGCTGCGCACGCGCAAGATCACTTCTTCCGCGCTGACTGACATGTACCTCACGCGCATGAAGCGCCTCGATCCGCAACTTCACTTCATCATCACTCTCACGGAAGAGCGCGCCCGCGCACAGGCTAAGCAGGCCGACGCAGAGATTGCCGCCGGAAAATATCGCGGACCACTCCACGGCATGCCCTGGGGTGCAAAAGATCTGCTCAACGTGAAGGGATACCGCACCACCTGGGGCGCCGCCGGTTTTGAGAATCAAGTCTTTGACGACGACGCCACCGTAGTCCAGCGTCTCGACACAGCCGGCGCGGTGCTTCTCGCAAAACTCTCTCTCGGAGCATTGGCCCAAGGCGACCTGTGGTTCGGTGAGCGCACGCGCAATCCGTGGCGTCCGACGCAAGGCTCCTCCGGTTCATCCGCCGGCCCCGCTTCCGCCACTGCCGCCGGATGTTGCGCCTTCAGCATCGGCACGGAAACACTCGGCTCTATATCGTCTCCATCGACCCGCGTCGGCTGCACCGGCCTGCGTCCCACTTTCGGACGCGTCCCGCGCACCGGCGCCATGGCGCTCTCCTGGTCCATGGACAAGATCGGCCCCATCTGCCGCACCGTTGAAGATTGCGCCATCGTGCTCAGCGCCATCCACGGACCAGATGACAAAGATCCCAGCGTCCACGATTACGGTTTCATGTGGGATCCGCATCTTGACATCAAGACCCTTCGCATCGGCTATCTCAAGACTGACTTCGATCGCGAGATTCCCGGCCCCGGCCCGGACGAAGACAAGCTCGACGAGAAACAACGCACCGCCCGCGCCAACGGGCGCCTCAATCGCAAGATCAACAAAGCGTTTGACGACGCGTCTATCTCCGTTCTGAAAAACAAGCTCGGCCTCAACCTGATTCCCGTCGAGCTACCCAAGTTCCCGTTCAACTCCATCCGTTTCCTGCTCACCGCGGAAGCCGCCGCCGCCTTTGACGATCTCACCCGCAGCGGCCGCGACAAACTTCTCACCGGTCAGGAATCCTTCGATTGGCCCAACGCCTTCCGCGAGTCGCGCTTCATTCCCGCCGTGGAATACATCAACGCCAACCGCGCGCGCACCATCGGAATGATGCAAACGGCAGAGATCTTCAAGAAGGTTGATCTGTTCGTCGCCCCCACCAACAGTGGACAACTGACCATGACCAACCTCACAGGACACCCCGCGCTCATCTTGCCCAACGGCTTCCGCAGTGAAGACGCTCCCGCTCCCGCCTCCATCACCGACGGCGGCGGGCCCGGCACGCCTAGCAGCATCACCTTCGTAGGCAATCTATTCGGCGAAGCCAAATTGCTCGCCGTAGCCAAGGCCTACCAAGACGCCACCGACTTCCACCTGAAGCATCCGAAGTTGTGAGCATTGAGGGTTCCCGGTTTCCGCTTGGTCAATAACACATCCCGAAGCGCAGCGAGGGAGCCCTATGACCTCTGCAGACTATGGGCACGAGCGGCAATCAACTTCAAAGATCTTCCTTTGCGTTTCTTCGCGTCCTTTGCGGTTAGACAACCAAACTAAAAAAGGCGCCCCATTCCAAGGGCGCCTTCTCATTTCTGACCCAGGAGTTCGGCTGGTCGGATCAGAACTCCCTTTCCCGCGCTTTCGGCGGGATGACTTCCACTCCCGGCGGCGCCTGGAACAATGTCGGGTCAGGTTCCACGCGTTGGATGTTCGTCATCTTGAACTCCGTCTCACCCACCCGCGGATCATTGCGCTTGCTCATCACCGTCAACTGCAGTTCGGGTGAATACCAAGTCTCAGTCACGATATTGATCGGCTGGTCATTGCCGATCTGTCCTGCAGGGATGGTCACCGTGGTGCGCTTTCCGTTCGCGCTCACGCCTTCGATCGACTGTGTTCCCAGGTCTTCTGTCTTAACGTTCTTGCTTTGCGCGGAATCCTGTTCGGTCTTGTAGTGCATGGTGTTCGTCATGACGTTATCGTTACCGGAAGTCACGATCACGATGTTCTTGTCCATTCCCGGTTCATCGCCCACGCCCACTCCCACACCTGATCCATGTCCTTCATGCACCTGAGCGTCGGCCATCGCTTTAGCTCTTTGTTCCACTATGCGCGCCCGCTCAACCGGCATCGTCTTGTTCGCGCTGATGACTTTGTCCCCCTGCTGCCGCAACTCGTAGCGCACATGCGCCACCGGGTCATTGATAGAAATGATTGCTCCCTTTGCGTTGGTCTTCCACGGTCCCAAGTCTGCCAGGTTCTGCTCACGACGCGTGCGCCCTTCGGAATCACGCGCCAGTTGCACTTCGTTGGTATGTGTGATCTTGTTGCCGTCTGCCAGCGTCTGCACAGTGGTAGTGATGGCCTTCGCCGTGTATGGTGATGCCTTCACGACGGGCCCCTCTACGTTCGACTCAAAAAAGAACGTGTTCTGCCCGTCGCCTGCCACTTTGTAAGTGAACTCCTGGGCGGCGCCACTATCCAGCCGCAAGAATTGTGCGTGCGCGCTCGACACACCCATTGCCACCACGGCGGTCACCAAGTAAATCCCATTCCATCTATTTCTCATACGTGCTCCTTAAAGTTTGCTCTAGTTCGTTGTTCCACTACTGCCGCTGGTGACCAGCCGTATGCCCCGCGGTAACCCGTCCATACCCAAAACCACATCTGCCTGTAACATTGCATTTGCATTGTCTTCATTCACCGGGACGCCCGCCTGCCGCAACGCCGCCGCCGGCAATGTCACTCGCACCACAGTCGCCTGATCCAGGGGCAG
>JAICWB010000073.1 GCA_025935035.1 Terriglobales bacterium | reverse complement strand
TTATCCTGGCGATATTGGCGCTGGATTATGTGCGCAGCGGGCAGGCGCTGGCAAAAGTCATGGAGTATGCCGGCGAGGCGGTAGAGGAGTTGGGCGTGGACGAACGTGCGACCATGACCAACATGGCGGCGGAGATCGGCGGGTTCACGGGGATCGTGGCGCCCGACAAGAAAGTGGTTGAGTTTCTCGTGGAGCGCCGTGGAATGGACCGGGCGAAGGCTGAGGCGCTGCTTGACGATCTGAAGAGTGATGCCGATGCGCAGTACGCGAAGGTAATCGAGCTTGATGCGGCGGACATCACGCCGATGGTGGCGACGCCAGGAGATCCGGGCAATGGAAAATATATTCGTGAGCTGAATACGCCGGTGCCAGTCGAGATCGCGTACGGCGGCACCTGCACGGCGGGCAAGAACGAAGACATGGATATGTATGCGTTGGTGCTGAAGAATGCGCTGGCGCAGGGAAAAAAGGTGGCGGACTCCACAAAGTTCTACATCCAGTTCGGATCGCAATCTACGCGCGAGTACTGTTTGAAGAAAGGCTACATCGACATCTTCAAGAAGGCCGGCGCGACGATCATCGAGCCGAGCTGCGGGGCCTGCATCAATGCGGGGCCGGGAGTGTCGACGCGTCCTGATCAGGTTGTGATCAGCGCGCAGAATCGCAACTTCCCTGGACGAAGCGGGCCAGGGCTGATGTATTTGGCGAGTCCGCTGACGGTTGCCGCCAGTGCCGTTGCTGGGCACATTGTGGAGTATGAGCCGCAAGCGGAGCGCGAGCTGGTGGGCGCGTAAGCGTTACGCGCCGAATTGACGCAGGTGATGGTCGAGGTGCTTATACATCAGCGTCGCCCATTCTTCCGGTGTCAATGGACCGAAGAAAGTATGCGGATGTTTGGTGCAGCCTTGAGGGCCGGCTGTAGCGAAGCGATCAACCAAGGCGCATAAACGCTGTTGTTCATCAGCCAGATCGCGGTCATCGTGGATCACGAGATCTTTGGCTGTGGGGGTATTACGCCGCAACGGCTCGGCAGTAGCCACTACTTTCGATTTCACCAGCGGCGCAAGCAACCGTCCGATGAACATTCGTGGTGGCAACTTGTCGCCGGTCGCCATCTCGACTGAGGCTGAGCAGTGAGCAAGTGCCTGCGCAGCGGTCATTGTTCCCCATTGTCTTTGGCTCGCCTGGTTTAAGCTCGTGATCCGTTGTTTGATCTCGGAAACGCGGGCTGGCTCATAGAGGTTGTTCATAATAGATACTTTGGATTTATTCAGGCGGCTAAAGATTCTAATATTTATCATGCTGGCTTTGAAGCAGGAATAGTTGCGGAATCGGGCGTGCGTCTTTAATATGGAGTGTTGACCTGCACTCATTTTTGATTCTGTGGAGAGAGCGTAAATGGCATATGTGATCGCGGAACCGTGCATTGGAACGAAGGACCACGCGTGCGTGGATGCTTGTCCGGTGGATTGCATCCATCCGAAGAAGGATTCTGACAAGTTCGAGGCCGCGGACCAGTTGTTCATCGATCCGGTGGAGTGCATCGATTGCGGCGCGTGTGTGCCGGTGTGCCCGGTATCAGCGATTTACGCTGCGGACGACCTGCCGGAGAAGTGGAAGGAATACGAGCAGAAGAACGCCAAGCATTTTGGTCGATAAGACCCTTGTGTTTTCGCAGAACGGCGCCATTCTTGGCGCCGTTTTTGTTTGCTGCAGAGCCAAA
This sequence comes from Terriglobales bacterium, assembly GCA_025935035.1. Classification (GTDB taxonomy): domain Bacteria; phylum Acidobacteriota; class Terriglobia; order Terriglobales; family Acidobacteriaceae; genus JAICLA01. The sequence continues at coordinate 10,684 of JAICWB010000073.1, read as the reverse complement.
ACCCACCCCAAAGAGTCAAAGACACAAAGAAGACCTTTAGGCTGGTTCCCGGCGATGCAGGATCCGTCGTAGGACGGCTCTCTAGCTAAAACCGTGGGCTTATTTTTTCCACCGCCAACTGTTGATTACTTGTCGTTTGTGGAAAGCGAAAAAATCGCAGAAGTCCTGCGGTGAAGACCTGATGTTACGAACGTCTTAGTCGAACTCAGTGTCGAATTTGTACCGTTTGCATAAATACCCCCACTTATTGTGGTTCGGGGAGTGTTGCTGCGCAGTGCATTGTGTAAAGCCCCAAAGGTACATGTCCAAAACCGCGGTCAAAACCGGAAGATAACCGGAAGATAGCGGGAAAGTTTCTTGACACTGCCAGTCGTTACTAGCTATAAACCGCACGTCAGGCATTTCTTCCCCGAGTGAAAAGCAAGAGGATTTGTGTCCTCAGGATCGAATTTCTAAGGTCCCGATGAACGTACGGGTGTCCTTAATTGTGGAAAGGGCTATGTATGGCCGATTCGCGTGAAGTGATGAATATCCGGCAAGCGTCGCAGTACTTGGGCGTGAGTACGGACACGCTGTACAAGTACGTCTACGAAGAAAAGATCCCAGCTTTCAAACTCGGGAACCGGTGGAAGTTCAAGAAGACCATCCTTGACTCCTGGATGGAGCGCAAGAGCATGGGCGGCGAAGATAAGGGCAAGAAGCGCCCGAAGGCGGCACGGGCCGCGGCGGCCGCGCAGCGTCAGAGTCTTTAGAGTTAGCAGTTTTAGCAATTTGAACGGCAAAAGGCGGGAAGCATGTTCGGATTAGGCGGAGCAAAATCAATCGTCGGGTTAGATATCGGTTCCAGCAGCATCAAGGCTGTGGAACTGAAGAAGTCCAAGGGCGAGATCGCAGTGGCGGCTCTGGGCGTCGAGCCCCTGGGTTCAGACATTGTGGTTGACTCCATGATCGTGGACTCGGGGAGCGTGTCGAGCGCGATCGCGAAGCTGTTCACGGAGCAGAAGATCAAGGCGAAAGCCGTGGCGACCTCTGTCAGCGGACACTCGGTGATCGTGAAGAAGATCCCCATGCAGACCATGACGGATTCCGAGTTGGCTGACAGCATCAACACGGAAGCGGCGCAGCATATCCCGTTCGATATCGCCGACGTGAACATCGACTTCCAGATACTTTCTGAACCGACCGGCGATCCGCAGATGGACGTGCTGCTGGTGGCGGTGAAGAAAGACAAGATCCTGAACTACACGAACGTGTTGTCGCTGGCGGGCAAATCGCCGGCTATCGTGGACATTGACGCGTTCGCGCTGCAGAACTGCTACGAGTACAACTACGAACCGGCGCCGGGAACGACGGTCGCGCTTTTGAACCTAGGCGCGAGCGTGATGAACATCAACATCGTGAAGGGCACTACGCCGCTGTTCACTCGCGACGTCAGCGTCGGCGGCAATCAGTACACCGATTCTCTGCAGAAAGAACTCGACCTTGGATTCGACGATGCGGAAGCACTTAAGCTGGGCCAGCGCGTAGGAACGGTGAGCGAAGATGCGAAGCTGCCGATCCTGCAGCAGGTGACCGAGATCATCGTGCTGGAGATACAGAAGACTTTTGACTTCTTCCGCGCTACGGCAGCGGGCGAACACATCGAGCGCATTTACCTGGCGGGTGGTTCGTCGAAGGTGCCGGGCCTGGTAGAAGCGTTGCGACAGGAATTTTCGTTGCCGGTGGAAGTGCTGAACCCCTTCCAGCGAATATCAGCTGCGGATGTAGCCGTACCGGAACCTGATTTTGTTGAACAGCACGCGGGACAACTCGCGGTGGCAGTGGGATTGGCCCTTAGGAGTTTTGAAGACCTATGATTCGCATAAACCTGTTAGGACTGCCGAGGCAGAAAAAAGGAAAGCGCGGTGCAGCTGCCGCAGTGGCCGATACCGGCATGCCGGGGGAAGGACCGAGCGGACTGATCTTTGTGGTGGCGGGATTGGTGATCGGCGCGCTTGTGCTGTTCTACCTCAATTATGACGCAGGCAAGAAAGCCGACCAGTTGGCGAAAGACCTCACTGCCGCCAACACGGAGGGCGCACGCCTGGCCACTGTGAAGGCCAAGTACGAGCAAGAGAAGACCGAAGCTGATGCCTTTGCCAAGCGCGTAAAGGTGATTGACCAATTGCGCGCGGACCAGTCGGGTCCGGTGAAATTGTTGAGCACCATCGGCGATAGCGTGAACAACACGGATGCGGTTTGGCTCAGCCAGATGACGGACAAGGGCACCTCCCTGGACATCGATGGGACGGCGCTTTCGACGATAGCCGTCGCGAACCTCATCACCACCTTGAAGCATACGGACTATTTCAAGACGGTCGAGATCAAGTCTGCGGCGCAAGACCCGCAGAGCAAAGAAACGACAGCATTCCAGTTCACCCTGGTGTGTGAGAAAAAACCGGTCAAGTTATAACGCGAAAAGCTCGGGAAGATCCTAAGGACGGAACTTATGCTGCAAAAACTGAATGAACTGGCGACAGGCGCAAAGGCGGGCGTGATGCTCGCAATAGCCGCGGTAATCATCGCCGCGGGTTATTACGGGCCGATGCCTGGAATCTCTGCCATGGCGGACAAGAACAAGGCCGACCAGGACGCCCTCACGGCGAAGAAGGCTGAAAACCAGAAGCTCGAGCAATTTGTGGGCAAGTTGAATGAAATGGATGCCCAGATCGGCCAGCTCAAGGCCCAGATGGAACGACAGAAAGAGATCGTTCCCGATGAGAAGCAGGCGGACAAGTTCATAACACTCTTGCAGGACACGGCCGCGAGCTCAGGGATCAATCTGCGCAAGATCAGCGCCGATCCGGCTGTTAAGAAAGAGTATTACAGCGAGGTCCCGTACAAGATCGAGATCGATGGGCCGTACTACGGCGTGCTGACCTTCTTCGACAAGCTCGCGACCCAGACCAGGATCGTGAATGTCGACAACCTGGCCATGAAGTCATTGAGCAAAAACGGCGGTGGACAGTACAACTACGGGCCGACTGACAGTGTTGCAGTGACCGCGAACGCGAAGACTTTCTTCAGCAATGAAGCCAATGCAACTGCACCAGCACCGGCGGCGCCGGCGAAAAAGTAGGGGGAAAGATGCTAAACAAAAACCTATTAATGATAGCGCTGCTGGCAGGCGTCGCTTGTGCGCAAACGGCGCCCGCTAAAGGGCAAACCGCGGCTGCGCAAAAGAAATCAAGCGCTCCAACAACGCCGGCGTCGCAAACGGTGACCAAGACCGCGGCAGTTCCGGCGAAGACGACCGCGAAGCCGGTGACGGCGCACAAGACTGCTGCCCCTAAATTACCTGCGACGACTGTGGCGAAAAAGTCGGCGCCGACGAAGGTGCAGAGTCCGGCCAAGGTGAAGGCTGATATTCAGGCGAAGGCGGCTAAGCCGTCGGCGGAAAAGCCCGAGCCGGTGAAGACCGCAGGCCGCCGAGATCCCTTTGTGAGCCCGCTGCGCTTGCAGGAAGACAAGATCAAGAACAGTTCCTTGTGCACGACCGGCGCGAAGTGCCTGGTCGCTGAGCAAGTGGTGCTAAAAGGCATCGTGAAGACACCGCAAGGCATGATCGCGATGGTGGAGAACGGCTCGCAGAAGCAGTACAACCTGCGGGAAAAAGATCCGGTGTACAACGGTCAAGTGGTGAAGATCACGGGTGATTCGGTGATCTTCCGCGAGACCATCACGGACAACCTGGGTCATCAAACGACCCGGGAGGTAGTCAAGAAAGTAACGGCACCGGTGCTTTAAACGCTATCAAAGTTCCAGGAAGTCGGTTTATGTTCTAGAGGAGCGACTTCCGTTTGTATGCAGTCTCTGTTGTTGGGCCGAACAAAAACTACTAACGGAATCAGCGTCATTGACATCTTGTCCGGAACTGCCCCAGCGGGGCCGGAGAGAACAAGGTGAAGGTGATCTGAATCTTGAGCGGCAGGGTTAAGGTACATCGCAACAGCGATGTGGCCCTGAGCCGCACACGCACCGGATAAGACCGGACGTGGGGAGAGACGACATGAGGTTGAATCGCATATTGGGAATCTTCTTGCTGCTTGCAGCGCCTGGCATCCTGTCAGCGTCAAGCACGCGGCAACTGATGGATGTGGGCGTTGCGTCGAAAGACAACGCGACGACGCTGACCATCCGGGCGAATGGCGCTTTTCAGCACACCGAGTACCGGCCGACTGACAATCTATTGTTAGTCGATCTGTCTGGCGTGTCAGCGGCAAAGCTGGAGAACCACAGCCAGGAGCTCCACGGCAAATTCCCAGGCGTGTCTTCATACCACGTGATGGGTTATAAGGGCGCGAACGGCGCGAATATTACGCGCGTCGAGATGGCCCTTTCGCCGGATGCGGTGGTAAGCGTGCGCGAGATGGGCAACAGCCTCGCGCTGCGCGTGACCTCGAATGCTGCGGCTGCGATGGCTGCGGAGCCGGCTGAGACGGCGGCCGCGAAAACTGCCGAGCCAGCTAACGAAGCGCCGAAAGCTGCTGGCGGCCACCCGGTGCAAGTGCGCAATGTGACTTTGGCGCGCTCGAAGAACGGTTACGACGTAGAGATCGCTTCCAGTGGCGCCGTGACGCCGAAGCTGATGAAGCTGACGGGCCCAGACCGCATCGTCATCGACATTCCGAATGCGATACCGGCGGCGAAGCGCCAGATCGCCGTCAATAATAGCGAAATCAAATCCATTCGCATGGCGCGGTATTCGCTGAATCCGCCTGCAACGCGCATCGTTGTTGACCTTGCCTCAGCTCATGACTATGAACTGGCCAATGCCGGCAATCACCTCACGGTAAAACTGCACACAGCTTCAATGGCCGCGTCAGTCCCGGCTCCGGTTGCACAGCCTCTCATAAGCGAACCGGTAGCAGTTCCAGCTGTAGCACAGGCCGTTATGCCTGAGCCAACGATGACTGCGATCCCTGTTCCGGAAAAGGTTGTGGCAGCGGCCGAGCCAACTCCGAGTGAGCGCGCAGCACAGGCGGCTTCTCATTTCTCAACTCCGACCACTGAGATACCGATCACGAACGCAAATGCCAGCATGAAGGCTGAGCCTGCGGTGAACTTGGCAGCGTTGCAGGCGACACAGCCGGCTGCTGTAGCGGCACCAGCGGCGCAATCGGGAAGCTGCGGTGGAAACAAATACAACGGCGAACCTATCTCAGTGAACCTGAAAGATGTTGATCTTCGTGACTTCTTTCGCCTGGTGCATGACATCAGCGGATTGAACGTAGTGCTCGATCCACAAGTGAAGGGCTCGCTCACCATCGTGCTTGACGATGTGCCGTGGGACCAAGCGCTTCAGATCGTACTAAAAAATAACCAGCTCGACTGCGAGTTGCAGGGCAATGTACTCCGCATCGCGACGACAGCGACGCTGAAAAAGGAAGCGGACGATCGCCGGGCGCAGATCGACGCGCAAGCGCTGGCCGTCGATATGACGACCATCAATCGCTATCTCAGCTATGCAGTGGCGAAAGATGTGGTTCCTACGCTTAAGACCTTCTTGTCATCGCGCGGCACCATCATTGCCGACGACCGCACGAACTCGCTGATCATCAGCGACATTCCGGGCGTGATCCCGAACGTTGACCGGCTGATCAAGGAACTTGATAAGAAGACTCAGGAAGTAGAGATCGAGGCCCGGGTAGTGGCGGCGAACCGTTCGTTCGCGCGTGACATCGGTACTCAGATCGGATTTGGTTTCGGCACGAACAGTGCGGGTACGGTGATCGGCGGTAATAGCCAGGCTGGAACGGGTACATTGATCGGTCCGATTCCAACGGGAGTCATCTCCGCAGGAGCCTCAGGATCCTCAAGCGGCTCCGGCAGCATCCCGCTATTCTCAAACTTGCCTGCTGTAGGCCCAACCAGTGGGTTCTCATTTGCCAATATCGGCGCTCACTATCGAGTGGATGCGGTTCTGACCATGGCGGAAAGCCGTGGCTTGATCAAGATCCTGTCGCGTCCGCGAGTAGTGACGCAGAACAATATTCCGGCGACGGTGAAGCAGGGTATCCGCATTCCCATCGTGACGCTGGCGCAGTTGGGCGGTCCGCCGACTACGACCTACGTTGACGCGTACCTCCGTCTGCAAGTGAAACCGCAGATCACGGCAGAAGGCACCATCTTCCTGAACGTAGACGTGGAAAACACGACGGCAGATTTCACCCGCCAGGTGCAAGGCAATCCTACCCTGGTGACGGAACAGGCCACGACGCAAGTGTTGATCACCGATGGCGGCACGGTGGTGATCGGTGGGGTGATCCAGACCAACAACAACGTGGGCATTCAGCAGGTACCGCTCTTGGGTAACATCCCGGTATTCGGCAACCTGTTCAAGCGCCGCAACGTCAGCACCAGCGTACAAGAGCTGATCTTCTTCATTACTCCGAAGATCGTGCAGACGTAGAGCATCAGAACCTTTATCAAGCCCCCGGCTCTGCCGGGGGCTTTTGTTTCGAGCCCATCCGTTCCGCCCAACAGTTAAACTTAAACTTGGCCCTTATGAACTATCTTGGACGACAATCCCGCTTAGCTGCGATGTTGCGCGAGCAGCAACTTGACTCATTGTTAATCACGCATCTTCCGAATGTGCGTTACCTCTGTGGCTTTACTGGAAGTGCGGGCGTGCTGGCCGTGGCAGTAAGCTCCAAGTCGCACAAATGGGCGTTTTTCACCGATGGCCGCTATACCCAGCAGGCGAGAGACGAAGTGTCGGGTGCTAAAGTCGTGATTCCGAGGGCTCCCGCACTATCGGCTGCCGTGGAATGGTTGCGGTCCCAGGGGAGGAGCCACAGGATCGGCATTGAGGCGGAGCATGTGTCCGTGGCCACTCATCGGTCGCTCAGCAAGCTTGGAAGTGCTCTAAAACTGCAATTGACTTCAGGATTGGTAGAGCGATTACGGGCTGTCAAGGAGCCGACGGAAGTGAAGCAGATCCGCGCAGCCGTGAACCTTGCATCGAGCGTATTCGAGGCGGTGTTGCCTGAGATCAAGCCCGGAACAAAGGAGACGGCCATAGCGGCGGAGATCGAATATATGAGCCGGCGTCTGGGTGCCCAAGGCATGTCATTTGAGACGCTGGTAGCCTCCGGAAAGCGTTCGGCTTTGCCCCATGGCCTTGCGAGCCAGAATCCGCTGCCGGAGCGGGGATTCGTCATCCTGGATTTCGGTGTTATACTCGGCGGTTATTGCTCTGACATGACGCGCACTGTGCACCTTGGGCGCGCAGGGCAAGCGGAGCGTAAGATGTATAGGGCTGTGTTGGAAGCGCAGCTTGCAGGAATCAAAGCAGTAAGCCCCGGCGCCAAATGTTCTGAAGTGGACAATGCGACGCGGAAAGTGCTGGAAAAGGCCGGGCTAGGCAGGTATTTTACCCACTCTACCGGGCACGGAGTGGGAATTGAGATTCACGAGGTGCCGGGAATAAGAAAAGCGGCAAAGGTAGCGAAAAACAGCCGCAAGCGACAAAAAAGGACTCAGAAGCAGGGAGGCACCCAACTCGATACTCTGCAACCGGGCATGGTCATAACGATTGAACCAGGTGTATATATACCGGGCAAAGGCGGAGTAAGGATCGAAGACATGGTGCTGGTGACTGAGACCGGATGTGAAGTGCTGACTCCGACGCCCAAAGAAATGATCGTTATTTGAGACCGTAGTTCATACCGTCTGACCAAATCAAACAATGAATCAAAAAGAGATCAAAGACCTTATCGAATTCCTGATCGAGAAAGAGATCGCGGAGTTCGAACTCGAGCGCGGTGATGTGAAACTACGCATCAAGCGCACCAGTGATGCGCCCGCAGTCACGCATTTTGTGCATGCGCCTCCGACGGCTGCGCCCGCGATGCCGGCGGCAGTTCCGACGGCGCCTTCGCATGGGGCTGCGACGGTTGGGAGCGAAGCGCCGGCTGCGAAGTCAGAGACCGCTGCGCCTGCGGCGGATGACGCCGATCTGTTCACGGTGAAGTCGCCGATCGTGGGCACCTATTATGAGGCGCCCTCCCCGGGCTCGCCGCCGTTCTCGAAGGTGGGCGACGAAGTAAAAGTCGGGCAGGTGCTCTGCATCATTGAGGCCATGAAGCTGATGAATGAGATCGAGTCAGAGGCTGCCGGCACATTGCATAAGATCCTCGTAAAAAATGGTCAGCCGGTGGAATACGGCCAGCCGCTGTTCCTAGTCAAACAACATAAATAAAAAGCTTCTAAGTAAACAGGCATGTTCAAAAAGATCATGATCGCAAATCGCGGCGAGATCGCTATGCGCGTCATCTGCGCCTGCAAAGAACTGGGCATTCGTACAGTGGCGGTGTATAGCGAAGCGGACCGCAATTCACTGCATGTGCGCTTTGCCGACGAGGCCATCTGCATCGGCCCACCACGCTCGGCGGATAGTTATTTAAATATCCCGGCGGTGATCAGCGCGGCTGAGATCGCGAATGTTGATGCCATCCACCCGGGTTATGGGCTATTAAGCGAGAATGCGAACTTCGCTGAGGTATGTGAGACGTCGCATATCAAATTCATCGGGCCTCCGCCGGAGATCACGCGCTTGATGGGTGAGAAAGAAAAAGCCCGTCAGGCGATGAAGAAAGCCAATGTTCCCATCCTTCCTGGTTCGGACGGGATCATCGCCAGCGAAGAAGAAGCGCTCGAGTGGGCTAAAACAGTGGGATATCCGGTGATCTTGAAGGCGAAAGCTGGTGGCGGCGGACGCGGCATGCGCGTCGTTCGCAGCGAGCAGGAACTCCCAGGACTGTTTCAGGCGGCAAGCTCCGAAGCTGCGGCGGCATTCGGCAACGGCGAGCTCTACATGGAAAAGTTCATCGAGAAGCCGCGCCACATCGAGTTCCAGATATTGGCGGACCAACATGGCCATGTGATCCATCTGGGCGAGCGCGAGTGCAGTATTCAACGCAGGCACCAGAAGCTGCTCGAAGAATCTCCGTCATTACAGGTGTCGCCGCAACTGCGTGCGGAGATCGGCGACAAGCTGGTCAATTCGCTGAGGGACATTGGCTATGTGAATGCCGGCACCATTGAATTTCTGATGGATGAAGATGGATCGCTTCACTTCATTGAGATGAACACGCGCATCCAGGTGGAGCATTGCGTAACGGAGATGGTCACGGGGATCGATCTGGTGAAGAGCCAGATATTGATCGCTGCCGGCGCGCGCTTGCGCGGCATTCTGCCCGCGGAGATCAAAATGCCGGTCGGGCATGCGATCGAGTGCCGCATCAACGCGGAACATCCGGAGAAGTTCACGCCGTCAGCAGGAAAGATCAAGACCTTCAACGTGCCCGGCGGCATCGGAGTACGCGTGGAGACGGCGCAGTACGCGGAAGGCGTGGTGCCCCCGTATTACGATTCGATGATCGCAAAGCTCATCACCCACGGCAAGGACCGCGAAGAGGCCATTTCCCGCATGAAGCGCGCGCTCGATATGTTCATTGTGGAAGGCATTCATACCAGCATCCCCCTGCATCAACGGATCATGAACGATCCTGATTTCGTTGCTGGTCGGTTCGACACCAAGTTCATGGAGCGCTTCATGGCTCCGCCTCGCCCCAAAGTCTCATGAAGCTGCCGCGGCTCTACGCCATCGTGGACCGCGGTCCTGACGTTTCGTTCTCTGATTCCCGAAAATATGTGGAGGAGTTCGTCCGTGCCGGAGTGACATTGCTGCAGTATCGCAATAAATCTGGCAGCGCGGCGGAGATGCTGTCTGAAGCGCGTGAGCTAAAACGAATCGCAGGACCGCGCGTCAAAGTCATCATGAATGATCGCGCAGACCTCTGCGTTGCGGCAGGCCTCGACGGAGTTCACATTGGGCAGGACGATATCTCCGTGCACGGTGCGCGAACGCTGTGTGCGTCCCCACTGATTATCGGGATATCAACTCATGACCTGAAGCAGATGGAAGAGGCGGATAGCACCTCGGCCGATTACATCGCATTTGGCCCGATATATGCGACGGGTTCGAAGGCAAATCCTGACCCGGTGGTGGGAGTGCAGGCGCTGAGAGAGGCGCGGAAGAAGACTGGGAAGCCGCTAGTGGCCATCGGTGGCATCACGTTGGAGAATTGCAAAGAAGTGATCGACGCGGGCGCGGATTGTGTCGCGGTAATCTCTGCGTTGAGGACAGAGCCTCAGAAAGCCGCCGGGGAATTTCTTCGCCGGATGCTGTAATTCGCGGAACTCAGGATAGAATCGGAAGCGCTTTTACGAACCAAGGGAGACGGATTATCACTAGTTCCGCGATCGTCGAGAAGCAAGACACCGAACTGGTAAAAGGCCTGGGCCTGACCAGCGCGACCACGCTGGTGATGGGCTCGATGATCGGTTCAGGCATATTCATCGTCTCGGCCGAGATCAGTAGGCTGGTTGATTCGCCCGCCCTGCTTATTGCCGCATGGCTGGTCACAGGATTTATGACCGTGGTGGGCGCCCTTTCGTATGGCGAATTGGCGGCAATGATGCCGAAAGCCGGCGGACAGTATGTATATCTACGCGAGGCTCTTGGGCCGCTTTGGGGTTTTCTCTACGGTTGGACGCTATTTTTGGTGATTCAGACAGGGACGATCGCGGCGGTTGGCGTGGCGTTCGGAAAATTTCTTGGATTCTTCTTTCCTGCGGT
>JAICWB010000297.1 GCA_025935035.1 Terriglobales bacterium | reverse complement strand
GCCAGTTCGAGGGTATCCGCGCAGAGATTGCGACGAACCCGGCGCGCAAGCCGGACTTTGGTGAAGCGAAGCTGCATGCCACTGCCGGGGCGGTGGTAGTGGGAGCGCGCAAGGCGCTCATCGCTTACAACGTTTTCTTGAATACGTCGGATGTAGAGATCGCGAAGAAAGTGGCGAAGGCGGTGCGCTTTTCGTCCGGTGGACTGCGCTTTGTGAAGGGCGCGGGATTCCTTGTCCGCGGGCAGGCACAGGTCAGCATGAACCTCACCGACTTTGAGCAGACGCCGATCGCGCGCGTGTTCGAGTACGTGAAGAGGGAAGCGGCGCGCTATGGTGTGATCCCGACGAGCAGCGAGATCGTGGGGTTGATCCCGAAGAAGGCTTTAGAGCAGGCGGCGGAGTGGTTTTTGCAAGTGGAGAACTTTGAGTCGTCGATGATTTTGGAAAACCGTCTTTCCGCGGTGATGGGAGGCAAGATGGCTGTAGGTGGATTGCGCGCCGGCATTGAGCCGTTCATCGAACAACTGGCTGCGCCGACTGCGACGCCGGGCGGCGGAAGTGCTGCTGCAGCGGCGGGAGCGATGGCCGCGGGCCTCGGCGCGATGGTGGCTGACATGTCGCGAACGAAGAAAGCTTACGCGCAGCATGCTTCGCAGTTGAGTGAGGCTATCGGGCAGTTGGCGCGGTTGCGTGAAGAGTTGAAGGCCGCTATCGATGCGGATGCTGAGTCATACAACAGCGTGATGAAGGCATACAAGGCTGCGAAGAACGAAGCTGACGGGGAGGCGCAGATTGATAGTGCGCTCAAGGGTGCGACAGCTGTGCCGCTCGGCGTCGCGGAGAAGGCAGCGCAGGTGCGCAAGATAGTCGTGGGCTTGCGTTCCATTTCTAACCCGAACATGGCGAGTGACCTGACTGTTGCAGAGTCGCTGAGCCGAGCGGCCATCGAGGGCGGGTTAGCCAACGTTGAGATTAATCTGCAATCTGTAAAAGACCAGCAGTTCGTGACTGAAACCCGCAAGCGGACGGCGTTGCTGGCCTAAGGTTCCTGAGCAGAAATCTGCTTTTGCGCGGCTAAATTGCTATCGGCATGAGACTTAACCTGCGGATTTTCGTCCAATATGCAGGCAATGTGGAGCCGTAATCCGGCATCTCACCTATGGAGCAGAGTTGCTGAAAAGGACTAGAATTCACCTATGAAGCGCATTCTCGTTTTCTTACTTACCTTCCTATTGAGCGTTCCGATGTGGGCGGCACCCCTGCGCAATGCCGCGCGTACCGCCATCCCGGCAGACATTCAGCAGTTGATCGCGGTGGATTATCGCGCGATGAACAATTCAGCGACTGCCATGCAGTTGAAAGACAAAGTGTTGCCGCAGCAGCTCAAGGACTTTGAGACTGCGCTTAGGAATGCGGGCGTGAATCCGGATAAGGATGTTGAGCAACTTGTCTTCGCCTCTACCCGCGTGAAGGATGAACAGGGCAAATCTACGATCCGCATCATCGGCGTAGCGCAGGGTGAGTTTGCCGGCAAGACCATCATGGCTCGCCTCAATAAGCAGAAGATCAAGGGCAAGAAGTACCGCACTGCGACGATCTTCCCGATGTCGGGCGGCACCGGCGGCATGAGCATGACGCTGATCGACGACTACACCATGATCTTCGGTACGGAGAGCGCTGTGAAGACTGCTCTTGACGCGCGCGACAGCCAGATCCGCAGCTTGAACTCCAATAGCACCATGCTTGACATGATGGCCCCGGTGCAGGATGAGGCGGTGTGGAGCATCCTCGACGACAAAGGCACACAGACGATGTTGAAATCAGCGCTAGGCGAGGCGTCGCAACTCGCGGACTATGACATGATCAAGAACCGCCTGGTGGGTTCGCGCTATTCCATTAAGTTTGATAATGGATTCAACTTCGATCTCGACGTCATCACGTCAGACAGTTTGACCGCTGCCACGCTTTCTTCACTGTTGAAAGCCGGAGTGATGTTGAAGCAGACCACGGCGAACGATTCAGAGAAACTGGCGCTCAGCAGCGTGAAAGTGACGTCAGACAGCAAAGACCTAAAACTGAAGTTCGAAGCAGACAACACGAAGTTCCAGGCACTGTTGAAGTCAGATCTGTTTGCGGCTGTGTCAAAGTAAGACAACTGTTCGGTATACACGAACAAACGGCACGGACAATGTCCGTGCCGTTTTGCATGTGCCGATTATTGTTTGATTACTTCTTCAGTATGGCGTTGTAGCCGTCGTTGGCGAGCTTTGCGCGCATAGCTTCCGCGTCTTTTTGTTGTGCGAAAGGGCCGACCTGGATGTGAAACAGCTTGTTGTCAGCCTGCGTGACGACGAATACCGGATACTCTTTCTTGCGCAGCGCCTTCACTAGAGCGTCAGCGTCTTCCTGTTTGCTGACTGCAGCCACTTGCACCATGAATCCAGTGAGTGATTGCGGTGCGCTGCTCAACTCCGGTGCAGAGTTCTTAGCGGCTGTGGCGGACGCTTTGGTCGAATCGATAACAGCCGGGTTGGTCTTGGTGTCGAGGGTCGCATCTTTCGCGGCGGCATCGTTTGCGGGCACGGTAGAGATGGCGGCATTTTCTCCGCCCGTTGCCGGATTACAGCTGGTGTCGCCATCGGCGCAGGGCTTAGACGCTGCTGGGTCGGCAGTTGCCATATGTCCTGCGGCCGGCTTGGCGCCTCCGCTGGTTGAGATGTTGGAATTCACAGCGGAATCGGTCATCACGGGCGCGCCGGCCTGGCTTGAGCCTTTGCCCACCAGATATCCGAGGCTGAAGAAGATGCCGCAGATAATGACCATGCCGAAAAAGAAGCCCAGCAGTTTGCCCGTGCTCAGTGTTAGTTCTGTATCTTGCTCTGCCATTTAAGGCCCCCTGAAAAGTGTTCGGTCCTACTTCTTGCTTATGAGAGTCTGCAGTCCCGCCAAAAGGTCTATCGGAACCGGGAAGATGACGGTGGTGTTTTTCTCCACACCGATCTCTGTCAACGTCTGCAGATAGCGCAACTGGATGGCGGCCGGTTGATCTGCCAACACTTTGGCTGCATCGGTGAGGCGCTGCGCGGCGGCGAATTCGCCTTCTGCGTGGATGATCTTTGACCGTTTCTCGCGCTCGGCCTCGGCCTGCTTCGCCATGGCGCGCAACATCGATTCGGGCATATCCACTTGCTTTACTTCGACGTTCACCACTTTCACGCCCCAAGGCTCAGTGTGGCGGTCAAGAATATCCTGGATGCGCAGGTT
>JAICWB010000119.1 GCA_025935035.1 Terriglobales bacterium | reverse complement strand
GTCAGTAGTCAGTATTAGAGCCGCGCGGTAAGTTCGTCGTCCCAGATGGGGCGTTCGGTCTTTGAAGTGATGACCTGCAGTCCGACTTGGTTCTTATGCGTACTGGCCCACACCACTTTGTAGATGGCTTTGCGGTTGTTGCGGTTGAGCCAGACGAGCTGGTCGAGAGTGAGTCCGGGGTTGGAGAGCTTGCAGCCCTCGCGTGAAACCTCATAGGTGCACGCGATCACCGCCGGCGCCGGGTCGCCGGGCGTGGTGACCTTCACCGGCACGGCCACGTTGTAGCGCGCGTGTTTGCGCGTGCCCGTGGGCTCTTTGGTGACCGCTTTCGCTTCACGCTTCTTGACCGGGATTATGACAGGACTCTTCTTCAGGAGTAGCAGCTTCTTAACCAAGGGAACCTTTGTCGAACAGCGTATGGATTTGCAAAGCGGGAGGGGCTCAGCGATTTAAGGGTAGTTCCGAATCGGGATGGCGACAATGAGCGGAAGTACTTAGACCAGGACAGTGCGGGTGATTGGCCTTTCGTGCCGGGCGGTTGTCGGTTTTCGGTTGTCAGTTTTCGGTTTTTGGTTCTCACCGACGACCGATGAACAAGAACCCGTTCGGATGAGTGCAACGAACGCAAGCGCTCTTTTAGCTTGCGTATGATGTAGGACATGATTTTCGGCTTGTCAGAACGCGAGGTTGAAGTTGGCGCCATCGTGATCGTATTTGTGATTTTGATCGTGGGTGCAATCCTTCAGCGCGTGGTCGATAGAGGAAAAGGGCCTTGGACACTCTGATGTCGCAAGCACCCACTGCACGCTTTTCTGATCGTGTTGAAAACTACGCGAAGTATCGGCCGGGATATCCGGCAGAGTTGTTTGCGCTGCTGAAGAACGAGTGCGGGCTGTTCCGGCATACCTATATTGCGGACGTAGGCTGCGGAACGGGGATCTTGGCGCGCTACTTTGCAGAGGCGGGCAACATCGTGTTGGGCATTGAGCCCAACAAAGAGATGCGAGAATACGCCGCGCGCGACCTGGCGCAGTTCAAGACCTTCACCGCAGTGGACGGAACTGCCGAAGCGACGACGCTGCCCGACACCAGCGTTGATATGGTCACAGCCGCGCAGGCGGCGCACTGGTTTGATTTCGCCAAAGCGCGCGCGGAGTTCGTGCGCATCTTGAAGCCGGGCGGCTGGGTAGTATTGGTGTGGAACGAGCGCGAACTGGATTCGACGCCGTTCTTGCGCGAATACGAGCAGTTGCTGCTCAGCCTGGGCACGGACTATGAGAAAGTGCGCCATGAGAGGACGACCGATCGCGTGGACGAATTCTTCGCGCCGTCGAAGTTTCGCTCGTCTGTGTTTCCCAATCATCAGTTGTTTGACTTTGAAGGATTGCGCGGGAGGTTGCTGTCATCGTCATACACGCCGCCGTCGGGTGACGCGCGTCACGAACCCATGCTGGCCGAGTTGCGGCGCATATTCGATGCGCACGCGGTTGGTGGACGCGTGAGTTTTGATTATCAGACAAGGGTGTATTTTTCGCAGATGAGATAGTGGTTATCGGTTATCGGGTGTCGGCAAGTCAAAAACAACGGCAACGGCAACTGCAATAGCAACGGCGTTGTCCTTCGACTGCGCCTTCGCATTCGCTCAGGCTTGCTTAGGATGACAGCTGTTGTGTTCAATATCTTGGAGTCGCTCGGAATGACAATTTAGAGAGTATGCGCTGGTAGAATCCCCTCTGAACTAACCGCTTCCATTTTCCGTATTCGCAGGGGTGTTGTTGCCAGTCCCAACAGAAGAAAGCCAGTTAACGGCTGCAGTGATCAAGCGCTGTCTTGGTGGCGACGCTTCTGCATGGGAAGAGATCGTGCGCTCGCACAATCGGCGTATCTATAACATCTGCTATCGCTTTACCGGCTCGCAGGACGACGCGGAAGACCTGACGCAAGAGGTTTTCATCCGGATCTACAAGACGCTCAAGAGCTATGACCTGGAGCGCGGCGCGTTCACTACGTGGATCACCACCATGACGCGCAACCTGCTGGTGGACCATTTCCGCAAGTCCAAGCAGGACCGCGTGACCGATTCCATGGACGCCGCGCCGTCCGCGGATGAGGACGCGCCCACCCTCGGGGAGCACATCCCGGACGAAAAGCCTACGCCGGATGCGGCCGTACAGACACAGGAGACACAAAAAATGGTGCAACAGGCGCTGCAGAAGCTCTCCCCGGAGCTTCGGGAAGCAGTGATTCTAAGGGACTTACAGGATATGGACTACCGGGAGATTGCAGATGCGCTCAAAGTACCGGAGGGAACGGTGAAATCCCGCATAAACCGCGGAAGAACGGAACTGGCAAGGCTTTTATCACGTACATATAGGCAGGTGAATTGATGAAATACGAAGGGCAAAACAAAGGGGAAAACGGCATCCAGTGCGTAGATTTTGACGCACGGCTGGCTGACGTTCTGGACGGCACGATGTCCGGGGCGGAGCTGGAGGCCTTCAAGGGCCATGCCGCCGCATGCAATGATTGCGGCCCGCTATTCACCCAAGCGCAGGCAGGCATGCAGGCGCTGAGATCACTGGTGGAGGTTGAGCCTCCGCTGAACCTGGTGCACAACATCATTGCGCGCACGAGCGCGATCGATCCGGCAATGGCTCGGCAACTGGCGCAGCCCCGGCGCACGCTCTTTGGGCGTATGCGTGAATTTGCGGCGCCGGTGCTGAATCCGGTTGTGCGCGTGATTTCACAACCGCGGTTGGCGATGACGACGGCGATGGCGTTCTTCTCGCTCTCACTGGTGCTGAACCTGGCGGGAGTGAAGATAAGCGACCTCCGCCACGTTGACCTGCGACCCAGCGCGATCACCACCACCGCCTCGATGCAATATCACCAGACCACAGCGAAGGTGGTGAAGTACTACGAGAACATCCGCTTCGTTTATCAGTTGGAATCGCGGATGAAGGAGTTGACCAAGGACGCGACTAAGTCCGACGGCAACGATCAGAACAGCGATCAGAACGGCAACAAGAAAGGCGAACAGAAGCAACAGCCAGACAATACCAGCCAAAAACCTGGCTCCAATAACAAGGATTACTCGCTAGGTGAAGGGGAAGAGATATTGGCGGTATTGAGATTCGAGCTGCCCGGCATGGTGCAGGCTCAGAACAACGGGAGGATTTCCTAATGGCTGCTTGCGCGAATCATCCAACGGTTCCAGCTGTAGCTTTCTGTCGGACATGCGGTAAGCCGCTGTGCGACCAATGCAAAAAAGAAGTGCGCGGCGTGGTGTATTGCGAAGACTGTTTGGTGGCGCATCTGCAGAACGTGATGCCGCCGCCGGTGGGAACAGGCGCGCCAGCCGCCGGAATGCCGTATGTGGACCCGCAGACGGGCTATGTGCGTCCGCCGGGTACGCCGAATCCGACGCTGGCGGCGTTCCTGGGATTCATTCCCGGCGTGGGCGCGTTCTATAACGGGCAGTATTCAAAGGGCGTGATCCATGTGCTGATGTTCCCTGCACTGATCATGCTCACAGACCGCCAGGGAGAGTTGGGAATCTTGATTCCCTTCTACTTCTTCTACATGGCGTGGGACGCGTACAGGACGGCGCGCTCGCGGTTGACGGGCGAGCCAGTGCCGGACCCGCTCGGCATCAACAACTTGTTCGGGGTGGAAAATCCCAAGCAGGCGGACGCGGCAGAAGCAAGCGTTCCGCGCAGCACCCAAGGAGGCGTGAGTGGCGTCCCCGTGGGCGCGGTGATCTTGATCGGCTTGGGAGTCTTGTTCCTGGTGGGCGACTATAGCCACCGCATCTTTGAGAATGCGATTCCGCTTGCGCTGATAGCAATAGGCGTTTGGAGAGGCATACAAGTCTGGGAAAGGACAGCTCGCTGAACATGGACACCTACGTAAGAAACAGATATTGCGCGTGCATGCGATGCAAGATGAACGACATGATGGGGCCGGTCGTCCTGGTAACGGTTGGCGCCTTATGGATCTTGAACAACTTCAATTACGGCCGCGATATGACTTTCCTTGCGGTGCTGCTGATCGTGATCGGTGGCGTAAAAATGCTGCAAAGCAGCGCGTCGACAGACGGACACCAACAACCTTTTCAGTACCAAACCGGTGATGTGCCACCAGCCACGGCCGCGTCACCCGCACCTCAAACTGAGGACAGGCAGGTAAACACAAATGGCTAGTCAACCACCCGTGGTGAATCCTGGAGCACCGAACGTGAGCCCGAATCCGCATTGGACTCCACCACCGCGCAGACGCTCGATGTTCGGGCCCATCTTTTTGATCGGCATAGGTATCGTGTTGTTGCTGGTAAGCAGCGGAAGGTTACGCGGCAGAGATGTCGCCATTCTGTTTGCTGATTACTGGCCGGTGCTGCTGATCTTGTGGGGCGTGATCAAACTGGTGGAGTACATGAACGCCAAGCGCGAAGGCTATCCGACGCCAGGCATCGGCGGCGGCGGCGTGGTGTTGCTGATATTCATCATCTTGTTCGGCCTTGCCGCGACAGGGACCCGCAATGCCACGCGTAACTGGGATTGGAACAAAGTGCGCGACAACATGGACATAAGTGACGACGACTTTGACAGCATGTTCGGCGGCACAAAATACGATTACACAGACAATGTGGAACATGCGTTCCCGGCGAATGGCAATCTTAAAGTGCAGGTAGACCGGGGGGCGATCCACGTCACGCCCAGCACGGACGACAAGCTGCATATCGCCATCCGCAAGAGCCTTTATTCTGACAATGAAGGCGAAGCGAAGAAGATCAGCGACGCCTTTACTCCGAACATCACGCAGGTTGACAACATCTTGACGGTGGATGCGTTGCCGCGCGGTGACTGGAAGAATGGACGCATCGACATGGACATCATGGTGCCGAAGAAGGCGTCAGTCGATCTCATGAGCCTGCACGGGGCGATCACGGTCAGTGACCGCGATGGCGAAGTGAAGGCCAATGGCTCGAATGGCGACGTCTCAGTCGAGAACATCGCCAATAACGTGACCATTCATATGCGCAATGGAAGCTTTAGCGCGAAGAAGATCACGGGCGATGTGAACCTTGAAGGCCGCGGAAACAATGTGAGCGCGGAAGACGTTGGTGGCAAGCTGAACTTCCAAGGCGAATACGATGACATCCAGATGAATAAGATCGCCAAGGGAGTGCGCTTCAACTCGACGCGCACGGACATGGAATTCGGCAAGCTGGACGGTGAACTGAATATGAGCCACGGCGAGCTGCGCGCGAATAGTCTCGCGGGCCCCTTCCGCTTGACCACCAGGTCGAAGGATGTGGAACTGGAAGATGTGAGCGGCGACGTGAAGATCGACGACGCCAACGGACAGATCCAAGTAACGCCGAAAGAGCCCGTGGGGAACATGGACATCACTAACAAGAGCGGCGAGGTGACATTGATGCTGCCGCAGAATGGCAACTTCACCGTGGATGCTTCGTCTGTGCGGGGCGAGATCGAATCAGAATTCGATCTGAACCAGGCGCAAAATCAGGGACACGAAGCGCACTACACCGGCAACGTAGGCAAAGGGGGGCCGCGGGTGCAGGTGCGGAATGACCACGGCACGATACATCTTAATAAGCGGTAGTGCGGATGCAGTAGTTAGTAGTTAGTCGTTAGTCGTTAGTAGTTAAGCCCTCGCGTAAGCGGGGGCTTTATTTTGTTCCGCAGTTAGTTGTGTGCTCCGGTGGCGCGTACGATCGAAGTACAAAGCGAGGTCCTACGCTCCGGGCTTTGTCCTCCGGTCGGGATGACAGATTGCAGAGACTTACTTTTTTCGGGCGATGATGCGCTCGGCTTCGGCGATGACTTCGTCGAGCGAGAGATGCGTGGAGTCGATCTTGATGGCGTCGTTCGCGGCTTCTAATGGAGAACTAGCTCGAGTGCGATCGCGTTCGTCCCGTTCGCGCATCTCTTGGGTCACTGCATGCGCTTCTGTGGCGACGTGAGGGTTTTGTTTGAAGCGGCGTGAGCCGCGGACTTCAGGATCGGCGTCGAGGAATATCTTGATATCAGCATTGGGAAAGACTTTGGTGCCGATGTCGCGGCCTTCCATGACCACTCCGCCGGCTTCGCCCATCTCGCGCTGGCGGGCCACCATCCACTCGCGAACCCCGGGGTGAACGCTGACGCGTGATGCGGCGTCGGTGACGTCTTGTTCGCGGATACGTTCGGAAATATTCTCGCCGTCGAGCAGCACTCGGTTGCGTTCGAGCTCAGGCTCTAGTTTTATAGTGGAAGCTTCTGCGAGGCGCAGCAGCGCGTCGCCATCATCAAAGCTAACGTCTTGCCGAATCGCTTTCAGCGCCAGTGCGCGGTACATGGCGCCGGTCTCGATGTTGATATAACCGTGTGCCCGCGCGATACGCGCGGCCAGCGTGCTTTTGCCCGCCCCGGCAGGGCCATCAATGGCGATGACTAATCCGCGTTTGGTGGAGGCGCTCATTCTTCAGAGCCTTCGCGATTGGTTTCCCGTTTCCGGTTCCCCGTTTCCCGCAAGGGCTTGCGATCTGGCAAACTCTTGTCTTCGCTAAAAGAACTTTTGCCGAAGGGCTTACCGCCGCCAAAAGATTTCCTGCCAAAAGTTTTGTCTTTGCCAAACGATCTCTTGCCGCTAAACGGCTTGTCGCCGAAAGATCTCTTTGGACGATCGCCGCGAGGTGAAAAATCTTTTTTGAACCCGCCCTTTCCTTCCGCTGCATCGGGGCGACGCGGCGGATAATTGCCTTTGAAATCGCGCTTATCGCCTGGTCCGGATGAACGCCGTGGAGCGAAGCCTTCACCCGACTTCCCGGCAAAGCGTTCGCGCCCGTGAGAGGGACGATCTTTGCCGCCAAATGTCTTTCGCTCACCGAATGGCTTTGAACGGTCGCCGAAGGACTTACGCTCGCCGAAGGGCTTTTTGAACTTGCCGGACGCGCCTGCCTCGCGCGGCGGACGATCTTTCTGAAAGCGCGGCCTGTCGCCGAAGGGCTTTGGTCTATCGCCGAACGATTTGCGTTCGGCGAAGGGCTTTCTTTCGCCAAACGACTTCTTTTCGCCGAATTTCTTGGGCCCACGATCAGCAAAGGGTTTGCGCTCGCCGAGAGATTTCTTATCGCCGAATTCTTTCCTGTCGCTAAAAGGCTTGCGTCCTACGAACGGTTTTCTCTCGCCGAATGGTTTGGCGGGGCGGTCTTTAGAAAATTTCTGGAACGCATTCGGTGAACGTTCGGCGTACTTGGCACGCTTTTCTTCCGCAGCCCTCTTGCCCTGTTCGCGAGCTTGCCACGGTCGAACAGCGTGGGTTTTCGGTTCCGCAATATCAGTTGAAACCCCAGCAGCATCTTCATCGCCGCCGCGCGACGCCAATCTCAACATCGTTTTCCCGCTCACCTGCACATACGTGAATTCTTTCGCGGCCAGAAGAGCTTTGCATACCTCGCTGACCTTAGACCGCGGGACTAGACGTCCGAAGAAACCTTCAACCTCTTTCTGCTCGGCGGAGATAACGGTCTCAAGATATTTTGAGATCAGCGCAGAGAGTGCTTCCGCGGCGGATATCTGCTTGCCGCGATTCACCTGCTCTGGCGCAAAGCGGTGCATCAGGTCCCAGACCGGCTCCACGGGCTCTCCGCTCTCAATGCCCGAATCGACGCGCGTGATGCGCAGCTTGGACCACAGTGAATGAAGGACTTTTTCAATCGCGTTGCGCGAGATCTCGCGGCCCAATTGGCGACGCATGTCATCTTCATTGATAGGGCCGTGCTTATCAATGATCTCGAACGTATGCGTGGTGAGAGCCTGCTCGCCGCGGATGCCAGGGCTGGGCGCGACTTTGGGATTGCGGTCACCGATGAGCGCATAAAAATATGGGAACTCCGCTGCGGAGACGAGCAACGATGCATCCTCGCCGAAGGCGACTTCAAATGCTGATTTCTCGCTGAGCATGCGGACCACGAGTTCGGTGGCAGCGCGCGCGTTGTCATCTGCAAAAGCCTGCTTTGCGGTCGGCAGCTTCTCATCTGAACCAACGTACGCACCTATAAAAGTGGGAGCAGCCATAGCGGGATACGTGGGATAGGCGAGGCAGAAGCCGACGGAGTTGAGAAATTCGCGCGCGTCGTCAAGCGTGCGCAATGGGCGGGAGTCCGGCGCGGTGCGCCACTTTTGCTGGCGTTCTTTGATGAGGGCTTGTTCGAAGATC
>JAICWB010000221.1 GCA_025935035.1 Terriglobales bacterium | reverse complement strand
GAGCTACGGTGATGGAATCGCCCGTATGCACGCCCATGGGATCAAAATTCTCGATGGAACAGATGATGATGACGTTGTCTGCGAGGTCGCGCATGACCTCAAGCTCGTACTCTTTCCAACCGAGAACGGACTCTTCGATCAAGCACTCGTGCACCGGCGAGAGATCCAGCCCGCGGGAAAGAATATCGATAAGCTCTTCGCGGTTGTAAGCCAGACCGCCGCCGCTGCCACCCAGCGTGAATGACGGACGAATGATAAGCGGGAAGCCGATCTTGGTGCTGAACTCCAGGCCGTCTTTAACATTGTTGACCAGCGCCGACTTCGGCACATCGAGCCCGATGCGGTTCATCGCATCTTTGAACAGCAGCCGGTCTTCCGCCATCTTGATGGCGCCGAGCTGCGCGCCGATCAGCTCGACGTTGTACTTTTCCAGCACGCCGCCGTCGGCAAGTTCCACGGCAAGGTTGAGCGCGGTCTGCCCGCCGACTGTGGGCAATAAAGCAAACTGGCCTTTCTGTCCGGAGTCGCGCATCATCTCGCTCTCAATGCGGATGATCTCTTCCAGATATTCGCGCGTGAGCGGCTCAATATATGTGCGGTCAGCTAGTTCAGGGTCCGTCATGATGGTAGCCGGATTCGAGTTCGCCAGCACCACTTCATAGCCTTCCTGCTTGAGCGCTTTGCAAGCCTGCGCACCGGAGTAATCAAACTCCGCCGATTGCCCAATGACGATGGGCCCGGAGCCGATGATGAGGATCTTCGAGATGTCGTTGCGTCTAGGCATTAAGAGTAGCCCCCGGCAGTGTTAACCGCGCCCTTGCTCTGGCCGGTGGCATTCCGGTCTCCGGACGCAGACGTTACACCTTTGCTTTGAGAGGGCGCGTTTTCAAACGCGCCGCTGGTGGGCTCAGGCAAAGGCTTTAGCCGCTGAGGTACTTCATCGAGGTCATATCCGGCTCGCGCGGAAGAATAGGGATACTCTGCAGGCGACACGCAATAGCCCCTCTTAACCGGATTGTTGTGAATATATATCTTGTGAATGTTGTAGTCGCGAGGGTCGCGGATCCGATGGTCATCAAATCCCTTTTGCCAAAACTCTGAATCTGTTCCGAATTGTTTTTTGACCTTATATGAAAATCCGCCTTTGACAAACTGGACGGCTTTCTCAAGCGATTCGATCGGCGTGATCAGCAAATGGAAGTGGTCTTTCATTAACACAAATTCGTGCAAAAGATAGCCGCGCCTTCGGTAGTCATAGAGATTCTTCACGAATAGTTCTGCATAACGATCAACTTGAAAAAGACTTCTTTTCTCGGGTTTTCCAGAGCTGACGAAATACGTCTGCCCGTTGTTGGTTGCGTGCTCTCGTTTAGGAATCACGTTTGAACCTCAGCGGCTAAAGCCGGTCGTTACAATTTCATGTCCGGCGCGCTTGAAAGCGGCGCCCTCTCAAAACGAGATCACAATCCGACAGCGCGCACCCCTCGCGTTGCTCTATAGGGCAACAAGCTCGACATTAGCTCTTCCACTCCTCCATCAGCTTCACAAAATCCTTGAACAGGTAATGCGAATCGTGCGGCCCGGGCGACGCCTCCGGGTGATATTGCACGCTGAATAGCGGCAGCGTGCGATGCCGCATGCCTTCGAGCGTGTTGTCGTTCAGGTCCATGTGGGTGAAATCCACTTCCATGTCTTTGAGCGAATCCGGATCGACGGCGAAGTTGTGATTGTGCGCGGTGATCTCGATCTTGCCGGTCTTCAACTGCTTCACCGGATGATTGCCACCGTGATGGCCGCAATTGAGTTTGTAGGTCTTGCCGCCAAGCGCCAGCCCGATCAGCTGATGTCCGAGGCAGATACCGAATATTGGCGTCTTCCCTGCCAGCTTGCGAATATTCTCATGGGCATAGGTGCATGGCTCCGGATCGCCCGGACCGTTCGATAGAAACACGCCATCAGGATTCAGCGCCAGCACATCTTCTGCGGACGTTTCTGCCGGAACCACCGTGACCTTGCATCCCTCTGACGCCAGCTTGCGCAGGATGTTGTGCTTGATGCCGAAGTCATACGCCACCACATGATGAAGCGGCGGCACATCTTTTACGCCCACCACCTGCGTGGGCTCATGCGAGCGCTCGCCCGTCTCCCATATATAACGTTGCTTGGTGCTCACGACCTTGGCGAGGTCGGTGCCATCCATCTTTGGAATAGCCCGCGCTTTTTCCACCAATTTCTGTTCGTCTGTTTCCAGGCAAGAGATCACACCCCGCATCACGCCGTTCTTGCGCAGATGCCGCACCACCGCGCGCGTATCAATGTCAGAGATCACTGGAATCTTGTAGCGCTCCAGATATTCGTCCGCTACTTGCTGCGAACGCCAATTCGAGCTGATAGGCGAGAACTCGCGGACGATCAGTCCTTCGATATAAGGCCGCGTCGCTTCGTTGTCAGTCTGGTTCGTTCCGTAGTTACCGATCTGCGGGTTCGTGAGGACAACGATCTGCCCTGCATATGATGGATCGGTGAAGATTTCCTGGTATCCGGTGAGTGAGGTATTAAAAACGACTTCCCCGTAACATTCGGCTTTGGCACCGTGGCCTTTGCCTCTGAAGATGCGGCCATCTTCCAGCGCAAGGATTGCTTGCATTCCATCTCCCGGGGATAGATTTTACAAATTTTATCACACGGGAAATTATTTCTTACTTGTGGATTACGCCGACTTTTTTTCTTTCTCCGCGATGTCTTCCTTGCGGATCTTGTCCACCATCTTGATGTAGTCGCTGATGAGGCCTGCGGGAAAATCACAAGTGTTGCGCGGATGCGGCATGGGCTGCATCACGGAACGTAGGGCCGCAAGAGTTGCTTTCACGGTTGAATCGCGATCGTCTTGCATCGGTTGTCTCCGTATAGGGCGTTCGGGGATTAGTAAGATGCCACACTTGTTCGCGCGAGTGAAGAGTACTTGCGCAAATCAGTGTTTAGTCCTTTGGTAACCCTGATAGTTAACCGCCAACTTGAGCCACGTTCCGAGGGTAACCAGCGTGGAAGGCGGGTTTGGCTGGTCGTTTGCAAAAGCAAAATGACGGGTTCTTGGCACTAAAGCAGAATCCGCCACGCCAATCAGCTCATCTTGGCTACTTTGCTAGAATTCAGGCATACCCAAGGCTTAATCCCATGTCACCGAACGCGCCATTTATCGATATCCCCACCGCGCTAGGAGAGATTCGCGCCGGGCGGATGATCGTCGTTGTCGACGACGAAGACCGCGAGAACGAAGGTGACCTTACGCTCGCAGCCGAAAAGGTCAACCCCGAGGCCATCAACTTCATGGCCAAGTTCGGTCGCGGATTGATTTGCGTCGCCATGACCGGCGAACGGCTCGACCATCTGCGCATCGGCATGATGACCGCCGAGAACACCTCGCCTTATGGGACAGCCTTTTGCGAAAGTGTTGAAGCGCGCGACGGCGTGACCACCGGGATCTCCGCGCAAGACCGCGCACGAACCATCCAGGTATTGCTTGATCCGCACTCGCGCCCGTCAGACCTCGTCCGCCCCGGACACACATTCCCTCTTCGCGCTCGTAAAGGTGGTGTGCTGGTGCGTGCGGGACAGACTGAAGCTTCCGTCGATCTCGCGCGCCTCGCCGGCATGGTTCCCGCTGGAGTGATCTGCGAGATCATGAATGAAGACGGCACCATGTCCCGCGTGCCAGACCTCACCGAGTTTTGCCGCAAACATGATCTGAAAATGGTCACCGTCGCGGAGTTGATCCGCTATCGCATGGCGCATGAGAGATATGTCCAGCGCGTCGGCGAAGCGATGTTACCAACCCGTTTCGGCGATTTCCGCATGATCGCCTACGAAAGCCAGATCGATGGCGAGTCGCACGTGGCTTTGGTAAAGGGCGAACTTACCCCGAACGAGCCAACGCTCGTTCGCGTTCACGCGCATTGCCTGGTCGGCGACGTCTTCGGCGCGACATGGTGTGAATGTCAGGCGACGGTGGAGCGTTCTCTGCAGATGATCGCGGAAGAAGGCCGCGGCGCGTTGATCTATCTGCACAACACCGGAAAAGGTTTCAGCGTGGATAAGATTGACGACAAGCCCGTCCTCGCCTTCCATCGTGAGGTCCGCGAGCCAGGAAGCCCTGCGCATCAGCGCAAGACGCAACGCGAAGTCGGCATTGGCGCGCAGATATTGTCTGACTTAGGACTGAACCGCATCCGCCTGCTGACCAACCATCCACGCAAAGTCGCGGCGCTTGAGGGTTATGCGATTGAGATCGTAGAAGAAGTACCCATTCCACTCGGCTTGCCTGCTCGCAACAGCTAGCAATGGTTCCCCCTGCCAAACTAAGTCGAAGCGAATTTGCAAAGTCACCACATATTCGATGGAACGCGTTAGTTCACATTTGCGCACTATCGGATACAGATCAGCTGACACCGATCCAGCGAAAGGCCCACTTGGCATTCTGGTACATGAGTGAGGTCTATAACGGCGGCCATTACCAATACTTCACCAACAAAGTCTGCTTCGATCATCTGGAGGTCCTGAATTCCCTAGAAGTACTTGGCGCTACCGAGCAAGCTCAAATCCTTCGTGAAGCTCTACGCATGAATCCTGTAACTCCGGAGACCATCGCGCGAAATGTCGAGGAATTCATTCAAGGGTACCAAGATACCGACCTTGGAAGGTTCGACAAAGCTTTCTATCGCTGCAAAACCAAGATAGAAGACTATCTCGGAGCTTACCTCGACAGACACGAATCTGAGTTCGTTCAATGGATCCCTTGAATAAAAAAAGCCTCTCCGAAGAGAGGCCAGTGATCCAAGGAGGATTTTGATTCTTGCGCACCCAGGGCTAACTAGGTCTGCGCACCACTACGTTGTCGTCTTTCATAAAGAACTGAGCCGAGCACTTATCGCTTCCGCAGATGACAGGAATGAATCCGTTGATCTGCCGACGCGTCACCAATCCCAGCGTCCCACACTCCG
>JAICWB010000227.1 GCA_025935035.1 Terriglobales bacterium | reverse complement strand
GAATCATTAGTTTGCTGATGCGCTTCCGTTAGCCGCAAGCAGGTTCCCACCCTATACAGCCGGGAATTCGATAGCTAGATGAAAATTCACGAGTATCAGGCGAAAGCAGTTCTGAAGAAGTATGGTGTCGCGGTGCCCCGCGGCGAGATGGTCGAGAACCGCGAGCAGGCCGAAGCCGCGGCCAAGTCCTTATTTGACCAGGGCGCAAGCGGCGTCGTGGTCAAGGCCCAGATTCATGCTGGCGGACGCGGTAAAGGCGGCGGGGTCAAGATCGCGAAATCGGTTGCCGAAGCCGGCGAACTTGCCGGGAAGATGCTCGGCATGACGTTGGTGACGCATCAGACCGGCCCCGAAGGCCGCGTCGTACGCCGTCTGCTGATTGAGGAGACGTTGCCCATCGAACGCGAACTCTACCTTGGCATTGTGCTCGATCGCGCCGAAGCCAAGCCCGTGTTCATGGCGTCACAAGCGGGCGGCATGGAAATCGAGCAGGTCGCAGAGGAGAATCCCGACGCCATCGTCAAGGAGTACATCGCGCCCGGTATGGGGCTGGAGCCATTTCAAGCCCGCAAGCTCGCCTTTCGACTGGGACTCAAGCCCGAGCAGATCAGCCAGGCCGTGAAGTTCATGACCGGCCTGTACAAAGCGTTCGAGGAGACCGACTCGTCTCTGATGGAAATCAATCCCTTCATCACCTGCAGCGACGGCCGCTTGTTCGCGCTCGACGCCAAGATGAACTTTGACGACAACGCGTTGTTCCGCCATCCGGAATTGAAGGAATTGCGCGATGTCACCGAAGAAGACCCGCTCGAAGTCGAAGCGTCAAAGTACAGCCTGAATTACATCAAGCTCGACGGAAACGTCGGCTGCATGGTCAATGGCGCTGGGCTGGCAATGGCGACCATGGACATTATTAAGTATGCCGGTGGCATGCCGGCCAACTTTCTCGATGTCGGCGGCGGCGCTAATGCCGAGCAGGTAGCCCACGCCTTCGAAATCCTGCTGAGCGACAAGAACGTGAAGGCCGTGCTGATCAATATTTTTGGCGGCATCCTGCGGGTGGATACGCTGGCGAAGGGTGTGGTAGAGGCAGCGAACAAAACCAAAATCCAGCTTCCGGTTGTGCTACGCCTCGAAGGCACGAACGTTGAGCAAGGCCGAGAAATTCTGCAGCAGTCAGGACTGAACTTCATCGTGGCAGAGACCATGAAAGACGCGGCCGAGAAGGTCGTCGCAGCGGCGGGCAAGGCCTAGGTTTTGGATGGAGCAGCGCTTCAAGCGCTGCAGTTTGCGATTAGAAACAGAGTGGCTTTAGCCGCTGCGGTGGGTTCCTGGTTCAGATTGACGTAGGGCTAAAGCCCGAAAGAGTGGGTGAGCATTTGCAGGCCTGAAGGCCGCTACACCCAAGACGGTTCGGAAAGATCTCCAATGAGCATTCTGGTCGATAAATCAACGAAGGTGATTGTTCAGGGCCTCACCGGCCGCGAGGGCACGTTTCACGCGAAAGCTTGCGCTGAATACGGCACGAAGATCGTTGGAGGCGTCACTCCCGGCAAGGGTGGCACGACTCACGAAGGCTGGCCGGTGTTCAACACCGTGCAGGAAGCCGTCGACAAGACCGGCGCAGACGCTTCGGTGATCTTTGTTCCACCGCCATTCGCAGCCGATGCGATCATGGAAGCCGCCGACGCCGAGATCGAACTGATTATCTGCATCACGGAAGGGATCCCGACGCTCGACATGGTTAAAGCATGGGAGTTCCTGCAGACGCGACGCGCGCGCCTGATCGGGCCAAATTGCCCGGGGATCATCTCGCCAGGCAAATGCAAAATCGGAATTATGCCCGGACGCATTCACAAAGAAGGCAACGTCGGCATCGTTTCCCGCTCGGGCACGCTGACTTATGAGGCGGTGCATCAGTTAACGACGCGCGGAATCGGGCAGTCCACCGCGATCGGCATTGGCGGGGATCCGATTATCGGAACAAATTTTGTGGATGCGCTGGACCTGTTTAATCGTGACCCGCAGACCGAAGCTGTGATCATGATTGGCGAAATTGGCGGCAACGCGGAAGAGACCGCGGCCGAGTTTGTGAAAGCACGCATGAAGAAGCCGGTAGTCGGCTTTATCGCCGGACAGGCGGCGCCTCCAGGACGACGCATGGGCCACGCCGGCGCTATCATTTCAGGGGGGCACGGAACCGCGTCCGAAAAGATCAAGGCCATGCAAGCTGCGGGCATTCGTGTGTGCCCCACGCCCGCCGAGATCGGCGAAACGGTGGCAGCAGCTTTGGGCGGAAAATAGTCCCTCAGCTAGTCATGACCGGAGAATCGAAGTGCATAGGTCCTTCGACTCCGCAGGACGATTCGCGAGCGAACCATCCTGCTCCGCTCGAGGATGACAGGTTTTGGGTTTTTGCTAAAGGCTAAGAGCTAGGAGCTAAGAGCTGCTTTTTTATGAAGACTCTTCAACGTACACTCACCATCGTGAAGCCTGACGCCGTGAAACGCAAAGCGGTCGGCGACATTATCGAGCAGTTCGAGAAGAATGGTTTCCACATTCTTGCCATGAAGATGCTGGAGATATCCAAGCACCAGGCCGAGCAGTTCTATGCCGTCCATGCGCACCGGCCATTCTTCAACTCGCTGACGGACTTCATGTCGAGCGGCCCGATCGTGGTTCTCGCGCTGGAGAAAGAGAACGCGATCGCCGATCTGCGCAAGCTAATGGGCGCGACCAACCCGGCGCAGGCGGAAGAAGGCACAATCCGAAAGAAGTGGGCGGCCACCATCGAATACAACGCCATTCATGGCTCCGATGCTGATGAAACCGCGCGCTTCGAGCTAAGCTTCTTCTTCGCGGGATACGAATTGGCGCAATAATTAATGTTGGTGAGACGGGCACCCTCGCTCGTCCAGTCGAGTGGCGTCCGACAGCGATCGAGTTCTAGCGGGAAATCCTTATGCCGATGATCCAAATCACGATGCTCTCTGGCCGCACCGCGGAGCAAAAGCGCAAGATCGCACAGCGCATTACCGATGTCATGGTCGAAGAGACCGGCACTGTGCGCGAGGGTGTTGCCGTCGCTTTCTATGAAGTCTCCAAAGAAAGCTACGCGCGGGGTGGCGTTCTGATTTCAGACAAGTGATGTGCATGTCGGCGGGTGTACCTGCGCCGCAATTCTTCCTGTGCCGGAACTTCCCGAAGTCGAAACCATCGCGCGTGGACTAGCGAAGCGAGTCGTGGGCGATGTCATCGAGTCCGTTTGGCTCGGCTCGAAGCCGGAACCGCTGAAATCCCCTGCGGCCGAAATCGAAGCTGCCCTGGCTTCGAAGACGATCCTTAACGTCCGCCGTTCCGGCAAGCACATTGTGTTTGATCTTGCAGATCCAGTCAGAAAAGGCATGCCTGCCGCGCAGTGGATTGTTCATCTCGGGATGACTGGCCGTTTGCTGGTCTGTTCTGCGGAATCCGAGGTCGCCAAACATACTCACGCCATCCTGCGGCTGGCATCGGGCCGCGAACTACGGTTTGTGGATCCCCGCCGCTTTGGTCGACTTGCAGTCATTGAAAAGTTCGCTCCCCCCGGAGCAGAGCCGCTCTCAATCCCTCTGACAAAGTTCGTTGCTCTGTTTCGTGGGCGAAAGACTCCCATCAAAAGCGCACTGCTGAATCAAAAACTGCTCAGCGGCGTGGGGAACATTTATGCGGACGAAGGCCTGTACCGTGCGAAAGTGCGACCCAGACGACGCGCGGCATCGCTCACTGCTGATGAACTGCGCCTCCTACACAAAGGCTTAAAGCAGGTTTTGCAAGAAGCTATCCGTCTCGGAGGGTCCAGCATCTCCGACTATGTCGACTCGGAAGGTCAGGAAGGTTTTTTCCAATTGAAACACCGCGTGTATGGTCGTGAAGGAAAGCCCTGCCAGAAATGCGGAACGCCTATCAAGCGCGTCGTAATTGCAGGGCGAAGCAGCCATTACTGCCCGACGTGCCAGAAGTGAAATCAGATTTCAGATTCGAAATTGCAGATTGGACTCCTGATCGCCTACAACGCATCGGTTTGAGCAAAGAAGAAGCTTGAAATATACGTTCTGAAATTTACAATCTGAAATCTACAATCCAATAATCAGCAATATCACGACGCCTTCCCTGTGCCCGAGTCCATCACGTAGATCCGTCCCGGGCCTGCCGCCTGCACATTATTCTTCTCGAAGCATTCCTTGATTCGACGCCGCAATTCCCTGCTGACCGTGTATTGCTTGTTCGGTCGAGTCTTGATCAGCATGAGATATTCCGCCTCTCCGTTGCCCACGCGATCGATTCCAGGGACCTGAATGTCGCTGACCACATCATCCGCGTAGGCGGGATCATGTCGCACCTCTTCGCCAACTTCCGTCAACAGCTTGACGATTCTGTCGCTGGGCTCGCTATAAGCAACCACCACTCGCATCGCAAGTTGCGACCAGTCCCGCGTGGTATTCGAGACGATCTGAATCGCACTGTTCGGAACGATGTGGAGTGTCCCATCCTCGTCGCGCAGCACCGTGTTCCGCAGACTCATCCGCTCCACTGTTCCTTTAACCCCTGCAATCCTGACTGTATCGCCGATGTCGTATTGGTTCTCGAAGAGAATGAAGAAACCATTGATGAAATCATGCACCAGCGTCTGCGCGCCAAAGCCGATCGCAAGACCTGCGATACCCGCGCTGGCCAACATCGGACCGAGGTTTAGACCTAACAGCGACAGAATCTCCAGCGCGGCGGTGAAAAAAATGGCGAAGACGCCTACGCTGGTAACCACACTCGTGACTGTGCGCACCTGCTGCACGCTTACGCCCGGGGGAAGTTTCCGGATGTGAAGGTCGGCACTCTTCCTCGCGATCGCACGCAAAAT